>JBNJDG010000012.1:0-25009 GCA_051819665.1 Nanobdellota archaeon | reverse complement strand
GCAAAGAAGGTCTCGATCGCAGCCACTCATGGTGTTTTTAATAAGAAGGATAGTGATAATTATGCTGAGGACCGCCTGAGGAAAGCTAAAGAGGAAGGATTTATAGATGGTGTTTATGTTACGGATTCAATTCCTTTGTCGGATGAATATAAGGAAGAAAATTCTGGTTGGTTGGGTGTAGTACCTTTCAAGTATCTTTATTCAAGGAATCTGCTTAGGAGGGGTCTTAATGAATCGGGCGCTGACCTTCTTGACGGAATGTATAACAGTCTCAAGGAGAAGACACCAAGAAACAATTATATCCTAAGAAAAGTCATCGAGAGTACCAGATGAGACCTTAACTCCCATCTGCTCTTTCACATCTTTTGCCCTCTTTCTGCCAAGGGTGGATATGAGTTTTGACATCTCGGCCTTTTTCACGTCACCAAGGGTCTTTATACCCTTGTTATAAAGAGACCTTGCTCTCGCCCTTCCGATGTTCTTGAGTTTCAGCAGAGGAAGAAGCTCCTCCCTGACACCGTACTTGATCCTTGTCCTGAGCTTCCTTATCTCTGAGAGTACGTCATGCCTTTTCTTCAGCCTATACAATTCTTCAGCGGAATAAAGCAGCCAATCTGCAATATCGTTCTTCGCCTTTATCTCTCCCGGTCTTATATTGAATGTCTCAAGCAAAAATTCCTCGTCACATTCCTCTATCCATCTCTTGAAGAAGAGAGCGGTCTTCACTGATTTCATGAAATCATCATGTGAAGGGTCGTAGATCGTGGGCTCAAGCTCGAAAAGGTCATGCTCCATTATGGCTTGTTCCACCATCTCCTGATCCTTGTTCCTCACGTTAAGGAGAGGTCTCATCTCCAAAGTATCGGAGATCATCTGGAGTATCCTGAAAATCTCTTTCTCTTTGCTCTTTATTATATGATCAGCAGTGAGTGGGTCGATGTAAAGCTCTGCTACCCTTCTCCCTGTCTGCGTTGCAAGATACCTTTCGTCCTCTATCCTGTCGGCTGAGACAAAGTCATCCTCTACTGATTTTTTCTCGATGAAACCCCATTCGGAAAGGCTGTGAAGGGTCTTCTCTATTATGGCTCTCAGCTTCGGTATGTCCTCGAACTGTTTAGCCCAGAAGGTCTTCTCGAAGAAACTGAAGACATCCTCTTTCTTCCTCAGGAATTTCGCTGAGATGAGGCTCAGGAGATAAGTCCTTAATACTGGCTCAACGGCAAGCTTGGAGAATATTGGTTCTGGTTCCCCGTCGATGTAGCGTTCTTTTATCTCGTTCTCTTCACCATCATTGGAGGCTATGCTTATTGCCTCACCAACTGTATCGTACTTTGGCCTTCCGGCTCTTCCGGTCATCTGTTTGTATTCAAGGACGGGAATGTACTGCATGCCTCTTTGGGTGAACCTCTTGAGATCTTTCATTATGACCCTGTATGCAGGCAGATCCAGTCCGGCTGCGAGGGTTGGTGTTGCGGCTATGATCTTTATCCTGCCTGATTTGAAGTTCTCCTCGATCACTTCTCTCTGCTTTGCTACAAGTCCTGAATGGTGGAAGGCAACACCCCTCTTTATGCAGTAAGCGAGCCTCTGGCACTGTTTAGTGGGTTTTGATACTGCAGAAAGGATAGCTTCAGAAAGATCTTCCATCTCTATATCCTTGATCTTCTTGGCAACATCTTCAGCGGATTTTTCAGCTCCCCTCTTCGTGTTGGCGAAGATCAATGCCTGTTTATCTTTCTTCAGAGTATCCAGAGAGAGATTTATTACCTGGCTCTTGTAGTGCTGTTCAATCTCCATTTTTTATTTGTTCTTTATATAATTTTTTCATATTCTTCTTGGAATCCTTGGTTGTCCTGTTTATGTATTGGTTCCTTCTTCTGAACTCTTTCGAGAATATGTGCTTGAATACATAGCCAAGTTGTGCCATGTGCGGTTTTATATCTTTCACCTCTATATTGGATACAGAACCGTTGAAATTCCTGTTCTCTTTCATCACTTCCCATTTCTTAGGATTCTCTATGAAGTGGAGGATGCTGTTGTATGTGTCCTTGTAAAGTATATTCTTCCTGTAATCGAATTGTTTTATGTCCTCTCCCCTGAAAGCTTTCAACAGGATATCCGGCATGTCTATTCCTGCCTTGAGTGATATCCCTATCGAGCTTGAAGGTCTGGGGTTGATCTCGAGAAGGTATAATTCTCCGTTTTCTGGATTTTCCTTGAATTCAATATTTATGATGCCGTTCCAGTGAAGACCTGACATGAGCCTTTCTGCATATTCTTTGAGTTTTTCATCATATATGGTCTCTGTAAGAACATCAGGGCCTCCATAGACAGGATATGTCCTGTGTATCTCAGTCATATACATAGCGATCATCTCGTCCTTTAGGAAGATCATGTCAACACAGTAATTCTTGCCCCCATAAGGGATGAATTCCTGGGCTATTACGTTCCCTTCTGTCCCGTCAATGTTCTTCCTGAGTTCTTCACGGTTTTTTGACAGGCAGACCCCTCTTGAACCTTTATCCCTTGTTGGTTTGGTGATAACCGGGAAATCAATGTCTACATCGTCATATTTTTCTATATATATGGTTCTCGGATGGGGGATATCCTTTTCCTCGGCAAGCTTCAGCGTCTTGTACTTATCCCTTGCTATATAATAATCCTTCTTGTTGGGTACGAGAGCATTATATTCGGGATTATTGACGAAGAATTCTGTCATCTCATCACTCACAGGGATTATGAAATCGAACTCATTGAAGTCAATATCTTCATAATTTAATTTCTTTGCATATTTGGAATAACTACCTGCCGCCATCTTTTCTTTTGTGGGGGTCGTATAGATCTTATGGCCTTTCTCGCCAAGGGATCTGATAAAAGGCAGGCTGGCTTCCATCTCCGCATCTGTAATAAGAATCTTCATAAATATCAAGATAAGCAGGTTTTTTATAAATCTGCCTATTCAACCCAAGAACATAAATATAAGCTTTTTTAAATTTACAATATGAAGGCAAAGGTCAATTTCATCGCTAATATATTCCTGTTCATCATAAAGCTCTTTGCTGGGGTTATCACGAACAGTATAGCCATTATCTCCGATGCGCTTAATTCTTTCTCGGATATCATCTCTTCATTCGCGATAAAATTCTCGGTAAGCATGTCTAAGAAGGAAGCGGACAGTGATCATCCCTTCGGCCATCACCGTGCAGAGCCCATTGCCGCTTTGATGGTCGCAATTTTCACAGCCATGCTGGGTTTTGAGGTCATGAGGTCCTCTGTGATGAGGTTCTTCAGCGGCAGTTCTGTAGAGTATTCCTTTCTTGCTGTCATTGTGATGGTCATAGCGATAGCAATCAAACTGTTCCTTTATTTCTTCATGAAGAGCAGGAGCACAGCTCTCAGTGCGGCATCTGTAGATGCGAGGAATGATGTCCTGGCTTCTTCTTTAGCACTTATTGCCCTTATAATGAGCACGTTGGGTTATACTTTTGTTGATGTCATAACCGGATTAGGCATAGGTTTCTTCATAATAAGGTCAGGGTATATGTTAGGCAGGGAGAACATCGGCTACCTGATGGGGGCTTCGCCTTCAGCGGATTTCTATAATCAGGTAGAGAAGGACATAAAACGCGTTGAAGGTGTCAGAGGAGTTCATGACCTGAGGATACATTATGTTGGTACTGTTTATCATGCAGAGGTTCATATAGAGGTTGACAAGGATATCCTTACTAAAAAGTCGCATGATATAGGCAAGAAAGTCCAGGAGGCTATGGAAACCCGGGAAGGTATAGATCGTGCTTTTGTGCATATTGACCCTAAATGATAACAAGTCCTGTGATTATTAGCAGAACAGCTATGATCTCCTTTCCTGTCATCTTCTCCTTGTAGACAAGGTTTCCGTAGATGGCAGTCACCAGGGGACTTGATGATGTGACTGCAGCGACAATACTCACATCTTCCATAGTTATGCCTATGTTGAAACTGAGAATTGCAACAGTTCCAAGTAATGCCATTATCATAAGATATTTGAAATTCTTCCTGTCCACCTTTACAGAGAAACCTGAATGGAGACCTGAGAATACCATTACGCCGAACTCTAAGACGAAGGCAGTGAGAGCAGGACCTATAACATTGACTGGTATCTTGAAAAGGAAGAATAAAAGGCCCCAGAGGAAGCATGTTAAGAGAGCGAAAGGTACTCCTGATGATGTCTTCAGGAAATCGGATTCCTTCAGTTCTCTGAAATTCACTGACAGAAGGATTACGCCTATGACTATCCCGATTATGGAGATGACCTGATTAATTCCAAGATTCTCCTTGAAAAATATCACCGAGAAAAGGACTGTGAATACGAATGAAGAATTCGCGATGGGTGATACAACTCCTACCTTTCCTGTCTTCATCCCTCTATAGAAACTTGCGAGGGCAATATAACCGAGGAGAGATATGCTAAGGGTGAAGAGAACATATCCCCATGAGAAGCTGCTCTCCATGAAAAAAAGGGCAATGAGCAGGAAAAGGCTTACCATCAGGTTCCTGAAATAGATGGTTTTCCTTGTGCCAATGCTGTTTGAAGGTACCCTGACTATGGCGTCGCTTATACCGAAACCGAGCATAGAAAGCAGGCCGAAGAAGAACCCTGAAAGCATCTGTTTACCTCCCGTTCGGGAAACAGAGCTCGTAGTAATCGCATTCGCCGGTAGACCATTTGCATAAAGGTCCCGGTTTCATCGGATAATCCGCCTTGTTATCAGACTCTGTTCCCATGTGGATCTGCTCTATCTCGAACTTCGCATCCTTCAGGAGATCCTCTGTTGCATCGAGGAATCTCTCGGAATGCTTCAGGAAGAAGATACCTACCTTATCGGGGAGATTTCCGTACTTTTCATGGTAGAGGAGAGTATAGATGGACAGCTGGAGCTTGTATGCCTCGTTTATCTTATCCCTCTTCGAGGTCTTGTAGTCCATTATACAGATCTTGCCATTCCTGTTCTCTATAGCATCGATGAAGCCCATTACCTTATGTTCTTTTGATACGAATTTCTCTTCCGCAGAGGGGATTATCGCTTTGAAAGCATCCCTGAAATTCATGCCGTTCTCTATCTTTGGCTTTATCCTTTCCACTATATGATCCACGAAATTGAGGACCATCATCATGGTCTCATCGAAATAGTAGGACAGCTGCTGGTTGGTCATGTCGAGCTCGTCGAATTTCTCCTTGTACCTTTTCCATACCTCTGCAAGCGATTTCTGGGCGTGCTGCTTCAGCATGAGATCATAATTAAGCTCGTTTATGCCTTTTAGGTCCTTATCGAAGAATTCCTCGAGGACAGAATGGGCCACATTACCCCTCACGAGATGAATAGAGGGCTTTGTGGGTCTTTTCTCAATATATCTGTAATAATATTTCCTCGGACACTGTTTATACATGTTAATAGAGCTTGGGCTCTGCGTTCTTATGGCCATGGGAGGTAGTCGAACCATCTCCTATAAAAGTTTTGTCAAAAGAGTCTTTACCTGTGTAAGCCTCTATGCCCTGGGTCTTTGCAGACTCTGCAAGATAGGTTATGCCTTTTATCTTGGCCTCATTGATCTTTTCCATATGTTCTTCTGATTTATTGTACATCCATCTGCCTGCTTTCTTTATATATGTAGTAGAGTTCTGGGCTATGGATTCAATGCCTAAGGTAGGATATCCTTTCTTTGTCTTCAGGGTCCTGAGCTTATGCAGGTTAGCTATTCCCCAGTAGCTTATCGCTGTTATGTCTAAAGCTTCGTTCTCGCTGAGAGCAGCTGTGCCGAAAAAGAAAGCGGTATGTACAGAGAAATTGTAGAGGGTTGTCCAGAGAGGCTTTGTTCCTGTCATCTCAGAGTATTCTTCCTGTTCTTTCGTGGTCATGTTGCCGGCGAAATAATCCCTGAGAGGTCTTGTAGCATGTTTTGCAGCGAACCTTCTCCCTGGATTTTCAGAATTCTCAGCTTCCGGAAAATAGGTGAGGTAGATCACTCCTTTATTAAGGAAGCCTGATTCGGGCATCTTTTCTTCGATCTTTGCCCATTTATCATCCTTTCTTTTATTGTCCATCGATGAGTGGTATAGAATAAGGGTTTAAAATTTTTACTGAACGATCTTCTTCCCTTCTTCCATAAGTCCGGAAAGTTCTGAGTTGAACTCTTTCATCTCATTATTCAGTTGGTTCTCTTTCTCCTCAACAGCCTTCTCTCTTTCCCTAAGTTTCTCCTCCCATTCGGAAAGCTCCTTCTTCTTGTTCTCGAGCCTTTTCTTGACATCGTTTATGGTGGAGATGACCTCCTTGTCCATCCTTCCGTTATCGTCTTCCATACAGATAATATTCCTTTGGCTGATTATTAAATGTTTCTGTTAATTATTTAAATGAGGAATCTTCCCGTCTCCATCATGGTACCGTATATAGACGCGCATTGTCACATTGATTCGTATGAGGATGTTAAGAGTAGGGTAGACAGGGCCGTAGAGAAAGGTGTGAAGATAATGATCAACAACGGCATCAATCCTGAGAAGAACAGGCAGACCCTGGAGTTGGCAGAACAATATCCTCAGGTGAAAGCAGCCCTCGGACTTTCTCCTTTCGATGCCGTGGAGATGGCTGAGTCTGAGATAGATTCTGAGATAGATTTCATAAGGGAGAACAAGGATAAGATAATCGCGATTGGCGAAGTCGGGATGGATCTTAAGATACTTGAAGAGAAGGATAAGCAGGAGAAGGTTTTCAGGAAATTCGTAAGACTGGCTAAAGAGCTCTCTGTTCCTGTGATCGTACATTCCAGGAAAGCAGAGGGGAGATGCATAGAGATACTTGAGGAAGAGGGAGCTGAGAAGGTCATAATGCATTGTTTCACAGGAAAGAAGAAGTATTACAAGGTCATCGAGGATAAGGGCTGGTTCTTCACTGTTCCGACTTTGGTGGAGTATGCGGAGCAGTTCCAGAATATGATAAGGCAGGTCTCTATCTCGAAACTTTTGTGTGAGACGGACAGCCCATACCTTCATCCGGAGAAGAAGGACTATAATGAGCCTGCTAATGTCGTCTATTCTTACCGTAAGGTAGCTCAGATTAAGGGTATGGAGGAGGCTGAGGTCATCAATAATATCTTCATGAACTATCAGCGGTTGTTTTAGGGAAAGCTTTAAATATAAACTCTGTTAATGTTCTGCTCATGAAAAGGACACAGACTTCTACTGAGTACATGGTAATCCTTTCAGTAGTTGTCATTGTAGGTCTTATTACTGTGAATACGATGAGCTCGGTGACTCTTATCGGCGGAGGAAGCGAAGATAAGGCAGAAGATGCAGGTTTACAGACTGGAGAAGTAGGCATCATGGACAGTGCCCTAGGTTCAACAGGAAGCCAGAAGATTATCATTCGTAATAACCAGGCTGAAGATATAAATATCCTTAATATCTCTATAAAGAATTCTTCAGGAGAATATACTTTGTTTTCTGATGATGATAAGCTTTTGCTCTCAGGGAAAAAGAAAACATTAGTGAACACTTCCTCTGTAGATTTATGCTCTGAATCAGGAGAGAGATTTGATACTAAGATAATCGTTTGGTATTCCAAGGTGGGTGCTGAGTATTCCTTCGAAGCAGAGGTATCGGGAGAATGTGCAGAGAGCATTGAAACGCCTGAAAGTGTATCTGGAAGTTCGAATACTGCTCCCGGACCGATAACATTGAACAATCCTTCAGATGGTGAAACATATGTGTATCAGCCAGCTACTTTAAATGTCACAGTGAATGATGGCGATGGAGATGAGATGGATGTTGATTTCTATGGAGGAGAGAAATGGAGTTTATTTCTTGGAGAGATGGAAAATGATATTCCTGCTCAGGATGGTTCTTCGCGGGGAATCTTCTTCAAATCTGATGGTACCAAGATGTTTGAGATAGGTGTAGAAAATGATATGATCTATGAATCTGATCTGGCAGAGCCATGGAATATATCGACCGCTAATTATGCCGGGAAGAATATCAGCACACACAAAGGTAATGCTTCAGGCATATTCTTTAAGTCCGATGGAACGATGATGTTTGAGACCGATTATGATTCAGCCGAGATTTATGCGTACACTCTTGAGGATCCGTGGAACATCACGAATGCATCTTATGAGATGAATATCACTGCCAGGGATGATGATCCTGCTGATGTCTTCATCAATGATAATGGGGACAAGATGTATGAGGTGGGTTTATCTTCCGCCAGGATTTATGAATATGACCTCTCTGATCCCTGGAATCTGAGCACTGCTTCCTATAACTCGAATATCACAACAGAGGATGCTTCACCCTCGAGCCTGTTCTTCAAGGGAGATGGTACGAAGATGTATGAGCTGGGTACTGATGCCGATGTGATATATGAGTATAATCTGTCCTCTCCATGGGCCCTGAGCAGTGCTAATTATACAGGTGTAAGTAGGAATACTCCAGCTGTTGGAATTTATTTCCGGCCCGATGGGAGCATGTTATATGAGATTCTTTCAGACCACATTGGCTGGTTAAGTTTGCATAAGTTTTTTGGCAGCCAGAGCTCGGTACAGGATGGTTCTGATGCTACGATTGAAGTGGATGGTTTGGGGACAGAAAACGAGGTTAACTGGTTTGTAGAGGTAACTGATGGCCAGGATACGGTCAATTCAAGTAAATGGGTATTCACAACTGCTCCGCCTCAGATGTGAAGGAGTATGCTTTTCATTATATTCTCCTGAAAACGAAAACCTATATAAAAGAAGAAATTCTACTTTAGCCTAAAATGTTAGACATCAATCTCATAAGGGAAAATCCGGAAACTGTCAGGAAAGACCTCAGGAAGAGGAAAGACAACGAGAAACTGGCCTGGGTGGATGATCTGCTGGAGAAGGACAAGAGGAAGAGAGAACTGCAACAGAAGATAGATGACCTCAGGCACAAGAGGAATGAAGTGACGAAGAGCATCAGCAGGCTGAAGAAGGAGGGCAGTGATGCTTCCGAGGAGATAAAGAAAGCCAAAGAACTTCCACAGAAGATAAAGGAACTCGAGGAAGAATTCTCAGAGATTGACAAGAAGATAACATATTATCTTTACAGGATACCTAATCTGACACATGAATCTGTCCCTTATGGTGAAGATGATAATGATAATCAGGAAGTGAGGAGATGGGGAAAGCCTAAAGACTTTGATTTCGAGCTGAAGAATCATGGTGAGCTCATCGAGGAGAAAGGTATAGGTGATTTCAGGAGAGCCACAAAGGTAGCAGGCAAGGGATTCTATTATCTAAAAGGGGATCTTGCTTTGTTGAACAGGGCATTGATAAACTTCGCCGTAGATTTCCTGACCAAGAGGGGTTATGAGTTCATAGAACCTCCTCTTATGATAAAGAGGGACATCATAGACGGCGTCATCGATTACGAGACTTTCAAGGAGATGGTATATAATGTTGAGGAGGAAGACCTTCATCTGATAGCTACAAGCGAGCATCCTTTGATGGGAATGTACAAGGATGAGGATATAGAAGAGCTTCCAAAAAAATACGTTGGTTACAGCCAGTGTTTCAGGAAAGAGATAGGCAGTCATGGTGTAGATGAGAAAGGTCTCTTCAGGGTTCATCAGTTCCATAAGGTTGAACAGCTCATAATATCTGAGCCTGACAAGAGCTGGGACTATTTCGAGGAATTGATAAAGAACAGTGAGGAGATGTTCAAGGAACTTAATCTGCCTTACAGGGTCGTGAATGTCTGCACAGGCGACCTCGGAGTCCCACCATCGAAGAAATATGACCTAGAGGTATGGATGCCAAGGCAGGAGGAGTACAGGGAAGCATGTTCATGCAGCAACTGTACGGATTACCAGGCAAGGAGGCTCAATATAAAGCACGGCACGCCGGGCAGGGCGAATAATCCTTTAGCGCATTCTTTGAACAATACAGCAATCGCAACTTCAAGGGCGTTGATAGCCATCCTCGAGAATTATCAGAATGAGGATGGAAGTGTTGATGTGCCTAAGGCATTGCAGAAGTACATGGGAGGAAAGGAGAGGATATGATTCAGGATCTCCTTTTCCTGATACCGGCTGCCTTCGCCAATATGGCTCCTGTATTTTTCAGGAAGGTCCCTTTTCTGAATTGGCCGGTAGATCTGGGAAAGAAGTTTAACGGGAGAAGGATCTTCGGTGATAATAAGACATATAGAGGTCTACTGGCAGGAATTCTGGTCGCTTATCTCATAGCTTATTTGCAATCAACTCTCGGTTTCTTTGAGTATCCGCTTTACACATCGATCCTTCTCGGTCTTGGTGCCCTCTTGGGTGATCTTTCTTCAAGTTTCATCAAGAGACAGGCGGGAAAGAAACCGGGAGAGAGGATGATCGTGCTTGACCAGCTTGACTGGGTTATAGGCACATTAGTGCTCTTCTCATTCTATGCCTTGTTGCCTTTAGAAATATATGTCTCGGCACTTATCCTGTTGTTCTTCCTCCATATCCTTGTCAAGCATCTGGGTTACTTTCTGGGTTTAGATGACAATAAATGGTAAAATGGATAGCAGGAGGAAAGGTGAAGTATTAAGTCCCACTTTCACTATGTCTTTCGACAGCTTGTTCTTATGATCACTTTCAAGAGGCCCTGTAACTATTCCAAGGATGAATATTAGGGAGGAGACTATGAAAAACAACTCCTCCTTCAGATGGACTATGTATATAAGCCCTCCGAGAAATATGTAGAGCAGCTGGTAAGGTACTTCAGTATGGTAGAGCGTAAGTCCTACAAAGAAGGTCATCAGGACCGAAATCCATATGTTCACTGTGAAATATACGAACGTTATCGAAGCTATGAGTACTGGTAAGCCGAACCTCGCGAGAGTCAGCCATCTCTTGATCTGGTCTTTCTCTTCCTTTGAAGTATGGGAGAGGAATACTCCGACCAGAATGCCCAAGTATGCTATGATTACGGTTAATATGTATGACATATAAACTGTTCTGAGAGTCTTGATATTAAAATCTTTCTGTTTCACTGGACACTGGACATCCTCTGATGAGATATTTAAAGGATCATTTTCTCTAATGGAATGAGGTGATAATAATGGAGAACAAGAGAATCAAGAACCTTTTTTATGAACAGATAAGGGCTTTGACTATGGAAAGCAACGAGACTTTCGATTACCAGTTCAGTGACAGGTGGATGTGATGGTGGTCTCTTTATATGAGGGAATAGACAGTACAAGCCCTGTCTCTCTTGAAGAGAGGCAGAATATCTTTAAGGAGGTGTTGTAAGATGGGCATTTTCAGTAAGAGAGAATTCATGGATTGGGAGGATTATAAAAAGCATATAGAAATGTTAGATTCATTCTGGTGGAGGCAGTCTGTCAGGAGAAAGAACATTGCTTAGGCATATACCATATATATAGTTTAACATAAAATATATAAAAAGGGCAGCTATACCCTTGGTTATGGAAAAGTTTACAGAAAGCCAGTTCAGGAGAGATATGGAGAGACAGGCACGTTTCTTCAGGATGAAGTGTCCTTTGATTGTCTATCCGACTGATACTATCTATGGTCTCGGTTGTGATGCGACAAGTGAGGATTGTGTCAGGAAAGTAAGGGATGTAAAACAGAGGTATGAGCGTCCTTTATCCGTGATAGTTCCTTCGAAGAGATGGATAAGGGAGAACTGTGTTGTAGGTGAGGAAGAAGAGAAACAGCTTGAGAAACTCCCTGGTCCTTATACTTTGATAATGAGGCTTAAGAACAAGAGTTGTGTGGCCGGCAGTGTAAATAATAATTCAGACACTCTCGGAGTGAGGATACCTGATCATTGGATAGCTGATTTCGTCGAGCTTGTCGGGAATCCGATCATAACCACTTCAGCTAACAAGACAGGAGATAATTTTGTGACTACAGTTGATGAGCTCAATAAGGATATAGCTAGGCAGATAGATTATGTCATTAATGCCGGAAGGATCAATGGCAGGCCTTCAAGACTGGTAGATCTTACTAAGGAGGAAGTTGAGGTCATAAACAGATGAGAATCTTTGCAGCGGGCGATATCCACGGGGATATCTCCCTCTCAAGGAAACTTGCAAATAAGGCGGTTGAGAATTCTGCGGATCTGGTTGTTTTGTGCGGTGACCTTACCAATATGGAGAAGAGCACCGATTATATAATAGGTCCTTTCAAAGAAGCGGGAAAGAAGGTCCTGATAATCCCCGGCAATCATGAAAGCGAGGCAACGGCTGATTTCCTTGCAGAGCTTTATGATATAAAAAACCTCCATGGCTATTCCACCAGATATGGAGAGACAGGCTTTTTTGGCTGCAGTGGCGTTAACCTCGGGCTGCATAAGATGCCGGAAGAGGAGATCTTCACTAATTTCAGTGATGCCCATGAGGGGATAAGTTATCTTGATAAGAAGGTGATGGTGAGCCATGTACATCCTACCGGCTCCAGGATGGAGCAGTTATCCGATTTCGTGAAGGGCAGTCATGGGGTAAGGAAGGCTGCGGAAGAGTTCAGTCCTGATCTCCTTCTTTGCAGTCATGTCCATGAGGCAGAGGGTATTGAAGAGAAGATCGGCAGTACCTCTGTGGTTAATGTAGGCAGACAGGGACGTATCCTTGATTTATGATAAGCTTTATAAATCGGCTATATTTCTCATCAAAAGATTATGCGAGGGTAGCAAAGTATGGTCAAATGCGCAGGACTTAAGATCCTGTCCCTAAGCGGGTCCGTGGGTTCAAATCCCATCCCTCGCATCACTGTCAAAAACTATTTAAAGGGGTGTTTGTCTCCGGAAGAGGAAGTGCCTCTGTAGCTCAGCCGGTAGAGCGTTACCTTGGTAAGGTAAAGGTCCCGCGTTCAAGTCGCGGCAGAGGCTTTCGGAAAATCTTAAATAATTCTTGTCATTCTCCTTTATCTATGTTCATAAAGCATTTTATCAGGGATAAGATGGTCGGTGCGCTTGCTCCCACTTCCTTCTATGGTGTCAAGAAGGTATGCAAGCTCATTGATTTCTCAAAGGATAATATTATTGTTGAGTATGGTCCGGGGAATGGTGTCTTCACTAAGTATCTTCTTGACAAGGCTTCCAAGGATTCTATGGTGGTTGCTGTTGAGACCAACGATAAGTTCATCTCTGATCTCCAGAGAATTTATGATGACAGGCTGGTTATAATCAAAGAAAGTGCCGAGAACATTAAGTCTGTGATGTCCTCTCTCAAGATTGACAAAGCGGATTATATAATCTCAGGGATACCTTTAACTTACCTCTCCAAAGAGCAGAAGAAGAATTTGATGAGCCAGACACATTCAGTGCTTTCTGAAGATGGAAAATTTCTCATATACCAATATTCCAACCATCCTAGGAAATATCTTAAGCCTTTGTTCGATGATGTAAGGTTCCATATGGAGCCGCGGAACCTGCCACCGCTCTTCATAAACGAAGCAAGGAAGTGATAGTAATGTTCAGGCTGGAACCAGCTGTGGAGAGAGGAAGCTTTGGAGATAAGAATATAGACGTGATCATCTATAGCAGGAAGGAGACTGAACGTTTATACCTACCGGCAAACAGATTCAGGAGAGCCGGTATTGTTGTGCCCGGAGTACATTATGATACTCCCGGTTGGAAGGGTGATCTGCTGTTAGAGGAGAAGATGAGGAAGAAGGAAAATCCAATAGGTCTGCCTGCGGATTACAGAGCTTATGGGAACATGCTTAACAAGGCCGGGAGGAAGGGCGCTAATCTGATCTATTCGGATGAATCAAGTTGTTCCAGAGAGAATTTTTCAGGACGTGTTTCTTTCTACAGGCTTCCACAGGAATCATTCAATGATATCCTCAAGTGGTATGAGAATAATATGGTGGATACTCCCGTCAAGCGTTTACCCAAATAGACCTGCCATGTAACTTGCTGCTTTGTTGGCAAAATTCTTCAAGGTTCTCTTTTTGTCCTTTTTCTGCGAAAAGGTTTCGTTGATGCAGTCATAACCCTCTATATGTTCTATTATCTCGTATCTAAGATGATTCAGGGAGGGATCCTTTTCCGCTTTCTTGTTAAGATAGTTGTTCTTCTCAATCCTCTTCTTAAGGTAATTGAGTTCATCCACATTGTTAGGATTGACCATATCGTATTCGCCATGCTTCACTATCATTGTTTTTATGGTCTCGAGCCTCTCCTTCAGGCCGTAGATATTTTTCTCGCTGTTGAGATCATAGATGTTTATCATCTCTTTCACATCATCATCCGCTTTCTTCTTCACGTTCTTATAGAATTCTTTGTTCCTGTATTTCTGGAGCTTGTTGATATACTTGTCTACAGTCTTATCTTTTATATCTCTCGAGGTATCTTTTAAGGCTCTTCCCAGATTACCCTTCCTGGAATTGTACTTGAGGAAAGCGATATCTTCGTTTATCTTATCGAGAGAATCATACTCGATCTTATTTTTGAGAAGGTGATCGAATCGGTCCTCGTACTTCCTGTATTCTGGTACGTTTCCTTTTATTATGTCTGAGAGCTCCATATGTTATCCGTGGTTTTTTTCTTTAATATGTCTTTTTGAGATTTTTCCGGAGATCTTTTATTTACACCGGAATTTTTCCATTAAGGTTTTTAATCCTCCGGAAATCTTTCAGTAGCTGTTGTAATCATTCATGTCCAGTTTCCTTTTCCTGTCCTCTATCATGACTACAGCATCTTCTCCCCTTACCTTATTGATGATATTCTTGATATCATAATTCTTCATGATCACTCCTCCGTTGGTTATGTCATCCGAATCCTCGATGGCTCTCTTCCTCCTGTATCTCCCTGTGCCACAGAGAAGCATGCCTCCTCCGTTCCGGCCTTCCCTAAGGTCTGAGTTGTTCGGGTAATCGATCTTGATGAATCCTTCTCCGTAAAGCTCATGTTCCTTATCGAGTTTCTTTGCCCTGACTATGTCATAGAACCCCTCGGGCGTTTTATGGTCGCCTTTCCTCTCTTTCGGCCCCTGTCCTCCTTCGCCGTCAATGGAATTGGCTTCATAGATGAATTCGTCCTTATCCGTATCGTAGAGCTTTGTTTCGTTATCAGTTTTGTTTACGTATATTATCATGTCCTTATCATCGATCTTTTCGAAGATGCTCTTCTTCTCATGTTCTGGATTTTCCTCGATTTCCTTATCTTCATTCTGTGTTGTTGTCTTCTCCCTTTCGGGAGTTGATACATCACTTATCCTCTCTTCGATCTTCTCTTCAGTCTCTGATTTCATCTTCTGTAAAGAATACATTCCGTAACCGGCGAGTATGCCTATCCCTACTGCATAAGCTGCGTAGGTGATTCTGAATTTCCTCCATATCTTCTCTATAACCGAAACATGCCCGCCTTTCTTCTTATGGAAATCATCGAGTTTGCTTTCAAGGTCATTTTCGTCCAGCATTGTAATTGCCTCCTTCTATTCTGGCCTTAATGAACTTCTTGTATTCAGGCTCTTTTGATATGGTCACATAAGTTCCTGTGTCGATCTCGCTCTTTAATCTGGAGATGTTATCATTGGTGAGCCTTATGCACCCGTGTGATGCTCTTTTTCCCAGTCTTTCAGGTTCATTAGTGCCGTGGATGCCTATCCCCTGCCATCCTGTATGGAGCCTCAGGAAATAAGGCCCGTAAGCCCTTTCTCCATTGTACAGCCAGTTGCTGCTGTTGTGGATCTTTGAGATGGTGAATATGCCTTCAGGCGTCTTATTATCCCCTCTCTTTTCCTTATCTCCCTTGTATCTTCCAGTTGATGCTTCCCAGTCGTATTTTTCCTGCCAGCCCCAAGGCCTTTTCTCGTAAAGACTCAGGCTCTGTTCTGATTTATCTATGTTCACTGCCATGTAAGTATCATCGGGAAGACTGTCGAGGACCTTAGGGAAGGAATCCCTGTAGAATTCTATCTCTTTTGGTTCTTTCTTCCTTATGGCCAGTCCTTTTTCCTGCCTGGTCCATCCCTTTTCAGGATCAGGTCCGGAGGCATTGAGGGAAAGAAGACCCAGCAGTGCGGTGCTTATTATTTTCCTTATCGCCATATCGGAAATAGGGAGAAGGATATTAAAGTGGTTTGTCTAGGAAAGAATAAAGATCCTTCATCACTCTGGAAAGATATTCATCCTTTGTAGAAAGTTTTTCAGTATTATATATTGAAAGATTTTCAATGCTCGATGGATTTTTTCAGCCAGTCAAGCTCGTCCTTCTCAAGCTCAAGGTCCTCTGCAACCTGCTTGTTCTTTGAAGCGGTGACCGCGATGTATCTTAATGAGGATTTTATCGTATCCTTAACAGAACTGTGGGTCTTCTCGGCTATCTTCTGTGCTATCGCATTCCTCTTCTGGTTCTTCATGTTGGCTCTCCATATCTTAAGGGGCCTTTGTGACCTCCTGTACTTGGTGAATTTCTTGTACTTCTCGTCCTTTGCGGTAGCTATCCCTGCAGAGATCAATGCGTAGATATAGACAAGGAAGCGCCAGTGCTGTCTTCTCTTTATCCTTCTCCTGAACACATCCGCTCTGGAGAGCATCTCATAGGCCCTGGCGAGATCCTCCGGTTTCTCATATTCTCTCGGGAGGTTCTCATCGATCCAGAGCATGCACTCGTCATGATCCTCATCAACATTATCTAAACTCTCCTTTGCAACGCCTGCATCGGTGGTCTTGAAGATCTTCAGGAGAGCGTTTATGATTGGTTCGGTCGTGTTCCTCTCATTGAGGTCCTCAAGGGATTCCTTTGTGAGCTTTTTGTCCTGGGTAAGGGTCTGGAGGTCGTTTATGGCTCCTCTTAAATCAGTCCCTGCTCTCCTCGAGAATGTCTTTAGCGTCCTTTCATCGTATTCTATGCTCTCCTCTTTGCAGATCTTCTCCATTATCTGGTAGACTGTCTTCTGTGTGAGAGGGTTGAACTCGATAAGCTCAGCTTTCTTCCTCAGAGTGTTGAATTTCTTATGCCATGGGTTGTTGGCAGTTAGGATTATCGGGAAAGAACTCTTCTGTAGAAGTTTGGTGAGCTCAGGAATTCCGCCTCTGTCCTTTGTTCCGGAGAGGCCATCCATCTCATCAACGAGGATGATCTTGGACTTCCCGAAGAGCGAGACCTGCTTCATCGCATTACCTACAATTGAGTCTATCTTTGCCTTGTTCCTGAAATCCGAGGCATTGACCTCTATTATCTCGAGATCAAGTTCTTTTGCGAGGGCATGCACTGATGATGTTTTTCCTGAGCCGGGAGTGCCGTAAAGGAGGGCTGCCTTTTTCTTCTGTTTCTTATAGTTGTTCACGAAATCCCTCAGCCTGTTCATCTGCTCTTCCTGGCCTATAATCTCCTTGGTTGAGGCCGGCTGGTACTTTTTTGTCCATGGGCTTGGCATAATACTGACGGCTTTTTTTGAGCTTTATTAATCTTTTGAAAAGTTTATATATGCGTTATTACTTCTCAGGGACATGGAGAGGATGGATAAGCAGTATCTGTATAGATTGTCAAGGAAATTCGGCACGAGCAGAGAAAGATATGAACTCCCAGATGCCTTCAGGGAGATGTCTTCAATGAACGGCATGTCTTATGTTTCCGGATTGTCAAGGTTTCATCTCCTTGATCTGGAAAAAGATAATGAACAATTATTCATGGGTCCGGGACCTGTATATGGTGGCCTTATAAAAATCGATAGTAAATGGGAAGATGCAATAAGAAAAAATTATGAAGGTTCGTTCTCAGATATCACATCCGGTTTTGATTTTGAGGGTTTGAGGACAGAAAATGGTGATTCTTTAAAGGACATAAAACCGGATATCTTCGCAAAAGCTCTTTACAGGGTTGATGATATTGGAAAACTTGACAAGAATTTCCGTGATCTTGTGAAGACTGTTGATTACCAGGATTTTATTGTGAAAGAGAATTACATCAAGTTCATGTGAACAGTTTTTCTATTTTCCGAACAAAACCTTTAAATAAAAATTCCTGTAGCCTATCCCTGATGAAATACAAACCTGAAGAAGCGGAGGAGAGATGGGTCAGGTACTGGCTCGAGAACAAGATCTATAAGTTCGATCCCAAGTCAGAGAAGGAAGTTTTCTCGATAGACACACCTCCGCCAACAGTTTCGGGTGCTATGCACCTCGGTCATGCTTTCAGTTTCTCCCAGCAGGATATCATAGCAAGGTATAAGAGGATGAAAGGCTTTAATGTTTTCCAGCCTTTCGGGACAGATGATAACGGGCTTGCTACAGAGAGGCTCATCGAGAAGAAGAAGAAAGTGAAAGCCACGAGGATGGACAGGGAAGAGTTCATCAATCTCTGTCTTAAGACCCTTGATGAGGAATTGAGGCCTTCTTACATCGAAGACTGGAAAAGGATAGGGATGAGCTGTGACTGGGACATATTCTATACTACAATAAGCCCTGACTCGAGGAAGATATCACAGAAAGCGTTCCTCGATCTTGTGAAGAAGGAGAGGGTGTATAGGAAGAACGCACCTGTTATGTGGGATCCTGTCCTTCAGACAGCCCTCTCGCAGGTTGAGCTCGAGGACAAGGAGATCCAGTCCAAGTTCAACGATATTATGTTTAAGACAGAAGATGGTGAGGAAGTGACCGTCTCCACTACCAGGCCTGAGCTTCTCTCCGCATGTGTAGCTGTCTTCGTCCATCCGGAAGATGAGAAGAACAAGTATCTTGAGGGGAAGAAGATGATCGTGCCTTTCTATCACCATAAGGTGAGCGTCATGGCCGATCAGAGAGTGGACCCTGAGAAAGGTTCCGGAGTTGTAATGTGCTGTACTTTCGGTGACCAGAACGATATAGAATGGTACAAGGCTTATGATCTTCCTCTTAAAGAGGCTATCGCGAAGGACGGCAGGATGACATCCCTTGCGGGTAAGTTCGAAGGCATGAAGGTGAAAGAAGCGAGAGAGAAGATTATAGAAGAGATGAAAGAGACCGGAGAACTGACTCATCAGGAAGATATAACCCATGTAGTCAATGTCGGCGAGAGGTCCGGTGCGGAGATAGAGTTCATCCATTCCAAGCAGTGGTTCATAAGATACCTTGACTTAAAGGATGATTTCCTGAAGAGAGGGGAAGAGCTCAACTGGTATCCTGCACATATGAAACATCGTTATGATAACTGGGTCAAAGGACTTCAGTGGGACTGGTGTATCAGCAGGCAGCGTTTCTCGGGCGTGCCTTTCCCGGTCTGGTATGATAAGGAGACGGGTGAGCCAGTCTATCCGAAAGAAGAGCAGCTTCCCGTTGATCCGATGAAGGATGTTCCGGAAGGCTATTCTTCAGATCAACTATTGCCGGAGAAGGATGTCATGGACACCTGGGCTACGTCTTCCCTGACGCCTCATCTTGCGGCGGACCGATTCAAAGGCCAGCCGGTGTATGATAAGATATTCCCGATGAGCTTAAGGCCGCAGGCGCATGATATAATCTCGTTCTGGTTGTTCAACACGGTAGTGAGGAGCCACCTACATGATGGATCCCTGCCCTTCTATGATGTAATGATCTCCGGATGGGCTCTTGACCCTAAAGGGAAGAAGATGTCAAAGTCGAAGGGTAATGTGATAAAGCCTCAGGATGTGATCCAGAAGTACGGTGCTGATGCTGTCAGGTACTGGGCTGCAGAGTCGAGTATAGGAGAGGATATACCTTATAAGGAGAAAGACCTCGTGACAGGAAAGAAGACCGTCACGAAGATACTCAATGCCTCCAAGTTCGCTATCATGCACCTGAAGGATTATGAAGGTTATGACGGCGAGCTCTGTTTCATGGACAGGTGGATACTCTCTAAACTGAACAGGGTCATCAAGACAGCCACAGAATCCTTCGATAAGTATGAATACTCTAAAGCTAAGCATGCTATCGATAATTTCTTCTGGAATGTATTCTGTGATCATTACCTGGAGATCGTCAAGGACAGGCTCTATAATCCTGGCAGGAGAGGTGAGGAGAGCAGGAAATCCGCCCAGAAGACCCTTTATACTGTGGTGGATTCAGTGATCAAACTCTTCGCTCCTATAATGCCTTTCATAACCGAGGAAGTGTATCACATGCATTTCGCTGAGAAAGAGGGCAGGATGAGTGTACACCTCTCTGACTGGCCTGAGCATTATGATGAGCTCATCGATGACGAGCTCGAGGAAGAGGGTGATTACTTCACTAAGGTACTCTCTGAGGTGAGGAAGTATAAATCAGAGAATAACCTTTCGTTGAAGGAGGAGCTCCCTAAGCTCAGGGTGAACAGGGAGATAAAGGCTAAGGATGATTTCAGGGCCGCTTCTAAGGTGAAAGAGATAGAGGAAGAGCCTTCCGAAGAGTTTAAGGCAGAGATTGTTTAGATGTTCACATCGGAAGCTTTCACCAGGCTTTCAATGCTCTCTATACTGTTCCCATAGACATAGGGTGTGTAGAAAAGAGCGGTATCGAACCTTTTCTTTATCTGTTCATTGCATTCGTCTATGTATCTCTTATCCGCTTCAGGGAATTCTTCATAAGGTATCGTATCTTTTGGTGATTCTGCAATCCAGGCTGGCAGACTCTCATTGACGGCGATGTTGTGGTGTCCGTCTATTGCCCTGAAAGCGTTCTCTTTCCAGAGATCTTTTGCTACCGGGATCGGGATGGTCGGTTCTCTCTCTTTATAGAAATTGATGGTCTTCTGTTCAAGATAATCCTGCGTGGGAATTATATCGGACCTTTCTACATTATATCTTTTCCCCATGTTACGGGCGTTTGTGGACAACCTCTATTTAAATTTTTCTATTTTTAATTACTCTATAGTAGTTATAAAAAAGAATAAGGGAAATCAGACCTGTATCTCAGGCCCTTCTTTCCGGTCTTTTATCGTATAACCTTTCTCTTTGAGCTCGTCCCTTATCTTGTCTGCTTTGTCGAAATCTTTCTCTTTCCTCGCGTTCTCCCTCTCTGCCGTTTTCCTTATGATCTCCTCATCAACCTCGCCTGTGTAATATACATCAACTCCTGAGAGGGTCTTCTTGTTCCTTTCTGTGCCTTTGTCAAGATCAAGACCGAGGACGTTCTTATCGAAGAACAGGGCAGTCTTCACTCTCTCTTCAGAGCTGAGGCTCTCATCAGAGAGCATCTCCTGCAACACACCGAGGGCTTTAGGAATATTAAGGTCATCAGAGAGCATCTCCATGATCCTTTCCTTGTATCCTTTTGCATCACTGCCCTCCTTATCCTCTCTCTTGAGTTCAAGTATCCTGTTCCTGAGCCTTGCAAGGGAATTCTTCGCAGCTTTCATAGCTTCCTCAGAGAACATCAGCTGTTTCCTGTAATGGGTGTTTAGGCAGAAGTACCTGTAATCGAGAGGGCTTATGCCTGCTTCCTCGAGGCTGCTCAGGTCATTTATATTCCCGAGGGACTTTGACATCTTGCCTGTTGGCATCACCAGGAACTCGTTATGGAGCCAGTACCTCACGAACTCTTTCCCGTGGGCAGCTTTTGCCTGGGCTATCTCGTTGGGATGATGTACAGGGATGTGATCGACTCCGCCTGTATGTATATCGAAGACCTCGCCGAGGTATTTCATCGACATGGCAGAGCATTCTATATGCCAGCCGGGGAAGCCTTTGCCCCACGGGCTGTCCCATTCCATCTGCCTCTGCTTGTCTTTAGGAGAGAATTTCCATAAGGCGAAATCGGTAGGATTTCTCTTCCCCTCTACCTTGGCAACTCTCGCACCTTCTTTGAGGCCTTCCGGATCGAGCCTTGCTAGTCTGCCGTAATCATCGAGCTTGCTCGTGTCGAAGTATATACCGTCTTTCAGCCTGTAGGCGAAACCGTTATCCATGATCTTCTTCACGAGGTTTATCTGTTCATCTATATGCTCTGTTGCCTTGCACCAGATATCGGGTTCTTCTATATTGAGCTTGGCTATATCTTCCCTGAAAAGCTTCGTGTATTTCTCTGCTATGTCCCAGACTGTCAATCTCTCCCTCTGGGCCCCTTTTTCCATCTTGTCTTCTCCTGTATCGGAATCAGAAGTCAGGTGGCCCACGTCGGTTATGTTCATTACCTGTTTTACCTTATACCCATTTAGTCTGAGGGCTTTCCTTAGTACATCCGAGAATATATATGCTCTCAGGTTCCCTATATGGGCCCTTGAGTAGACTGTCGGCCCGCAGCTGTAGATGCCCGTATGACCTTCTTTCAGTGGTATGAATTCTTCTTTCTTTCCGGACATCGTATTATGCAGTTTCATCTCAGTATCACCTTATTGCCGACCTTCTTCTTCAGCGTGCTGTTGGCCGAGGCCTCTTTCCTTGATATCTCCAATGTTTTTGAGGAGCCTTCTATCAGGAACAGCTCGTTCTTCCCCGCTTCTGAATAACTTTCTCTTACTTTAAGTTTTCTCCTCCCCAGCCTGTACTCTTTCTTCCTTCTCTTTATGTTCGTGATTATGTTCCCGAAATCATCTATCCTGACGACTTCCCCCTCATCCTTCTTCCTGTGGAATTTGAGTGTTTTTATGGAGGTCCTTTTCCCTGTCTTCAGGATATCGAGGTTCTTCCTTACTCTTGCGGCTGCCGGTGCGAAGACGTCCCTGCCGTGGAAAGTATCGCTTGCGTTCTTCTCGTCTAATTTGATTTTCATCATTATGCCGTTGTCTTTCGCGGCAGGATACATCAGTCCGTTATCGGGGCCTATGAAGCAGTAATCCTTCGTCCTTATGGCGATGCTTTTCCTCTCGCTCCCGACTCCCGGGTCAACTACACATAGGAAGACTGTTCCTTTCGGGAATAGGCTGTAATTGTTGAGGAGCACCCATGCGCCTTCCCTGACGGAATGTTTAGGGATATTATTTGATAATGTCGTGATGGTGCTATCATTGTCTATGGATCTTATGACCGCTTTCATGGCACCTACATACTCATTCTCCCCGAAATCCGTCAACAGAACGATCATATTCTGGTTTTAATGTTGCTTCTGATATTTAAATATTACAGAAAATTATTTAAATGAACTACGTGAAAAAGACTATAGATGAAAGGCAGAGGAATACTTATAAGTATAGCATTATTCTTCGGGCTAGTTCCAGCTGTCTCTGCAAGGACGCAGATCGTCGATTTCCTGAGCCGTGGGTTCAGCGGTGTTTTCAATGCGCTCGATTCAGGATATGTACAGGCTGGGATAACGCTCATCCTTTTTTTCCTGATACTATACTCTGTAATGCTGATGGGAGCTAAGAAGATAAAGATCTTCCAGGGCGAGAACGGCCTGAATAAACAGGGTAAGACATTCGCTTTCGCCTTGTCTGCTCTTGCAGTTGTAGGGCTTTTTTTCGCAGGCAGGAACAGCTTTGAGGAGATGGTGAGGAGAATCCTTGAAACGACCCAGGTTTATGGTATGATCGTCTTCGGTATAGTGATCTTTCTTTTGACTTTCTATGGTTTCAGGCCCGATAATGGAGGTGAAGGTTCTTGAGCAGGACCGGCTGGGCGTTCGTCTCTGCAGGCCTCGCTTTCATGATGCCCAGTTCTATCATGAACTGGGAAGGCTGGTACAGCTTCGGTGTCCTTCTGCTTATCATAGGAGGAATCATCTCTCTTGTCAATTCGGGATTGTTCAAGAAGAAAAGCTCCGGTGATGGAGGATCAGGTGGCGGTTCCGGCGGCGGAGATGGTCCCGGCGGAGGAGATGGTCCGGGTGGCGGAGATGGAGAGAAGAAGCCTAAGAGAGGAAATCTTCAGATATTGGTGAGGGATTATGACAATCCAGATCATGGTGTCGATGCGGCCTGGGTTTATACCGCCAATAGAGGCAGATGGAAGAACCCTTTCAACTGGCTTGATTTCAATGCTCTTTTCAATCTGGCCAAGCATATATTCAGGTTCGAGGGTTATACAGAGCAGGGTGAATTCTTGCTTGATGAGACGAGGATAGGAAAGAAGGATGTCATAATATATCATAAGGATTACGTGGATCCTCACAACCCGACGATAGACCCGAGTAAGATCACAGGTGGTGTAAGGAGGGCGTTAAGAAGACTGGGGATCAATATTGATGATCCCTCTCACAGGAACAAGGACTGGGTGAGAGTTCCTTCAAGGACAGTAAGTTCATCAGACAGGAGAGTCATTGCTTATATGAGGCAGAGGTCAAGACGTGGTCCCAGGATTGATATTACTCAACCTGAAGATGGCAGAAGCTATACGATGCCCGATAATCTGCAGGTGCAGGTGCAGGTGACTGATGACGGCACAATTGACCAGAGTAATATGGTTTATACTCTTGCTGTTGATGGTTATCTTGCTGATTATTACCCTACTGCAAATGAGCTTTCTCATAATTTTAATCCGGTTCTTCTGAATGAGGTTTTTCCAGGTGAAGGAGAACACAGGGTGGAGTCTTATCTTTATCATGGTGGAAATCCTCTTGATCCCACATCAATAAGGATAAACCTTGAGCCGAGGCTCAGGATAACAAGGCTCGAGTATATTCCGGGCAGTGGTTGGAGGGTGGTGTTTAGATGACTAACTGTGTTTGTTATTTCACCAGGACACGTGTAATCTTCAAAGTGGAGACGAATAATGGTAATAAGATTATTAAGAATACCGACATACATGAACTTGTGAAAAATTCAGGCTTGATTGAGACAAAGACTGTTGAGTATAATAAGAAGAATACTTTCATACCTCAACCTTCTAAACATGATGATTATGATGAATATTTCATGACCCTTGTCATAGGCGAAAAGAAACAATCTATCCACCAGCTTCATTGTAAGAAAGAGAGTGATGGGTGGAAGGCATATAAAGTACATTTCAGGCCGGATGATGATAAAGAAGAAGAGCTAAGTGAGCTTGAGAAGAAGGGTAAGGAAGTTTTTGAGGAGGTTAAAGTAGATCCTGAAGAGATTGGTCCTAAGGAGAGAGCAAAAGTTTCCGGTAAGGTTAAGAATCCTGATGAGAATCATGTTGTCTTTCTTCTGCATAAGGGTGGCGATGAGCCAATATCATATGGTGAAAAACCTCTCCACA
>JBNJDG010000011.1:0-25481 GCA_051819665.1 Nanobdellota archaeon | reverse complement strand
TTCTCTTTAGTGGGCTTGAGTGAACGAAGTGAGTGAAACGCACCTTGCCCCTATGGGGCACTCCCCAGGAGCGCGTATCAAATTTGCGTAATAATTTGTGCCCGTGGTCCAAATTTATTGTGCTACTTTTAAGTAATTAATTTAAGTAAAATTTATAAACCGCTTTATTTTCCTATAATAAATTCTATGGCACTTGAATCCTTGATAGAAGAATTGGAAAGGGAAAAGCCCTCTTTCAGGGATATCTTTCCTCCTGAGGATAAGAACCTTGATAAGATCTCTAAGCTTCCAGAAGGGGCTGACAGACTAAAGAAGATATCTGATTTTGCAGATTATCTTTCTGATAAGGGATTTAGTCCCACGGATTGTTTCCTGATTGCCAAAGGCAGGGATTATCCAACCAAACTCAGGTGGATTAAGGGTTATTATGAATCAGATTTTGAGCAGTTGGGATTCTCGCCTTCTAATATATCTAAGGTGATGACCAACAAGAGATGGCATGAGGCTTTTGAATGGATTAGTGAAAAGTATGAGAGTACTTTCAGTCCTTTAGGCTTCACCCAATCACATATTTCAGAGATAGCTTCTTCCAAGGATTTTGATGAGAAGTTCAGGTGGATCAGCAGGCATTATGAGGATAATCTCAATCCGATGGGTTTTGAGCCTTCCCATGTATTGAAGATGATGAAGAATAAGAGATGGAATGAGGCTCTTGACTGGATCCTGGATGAGTATGAGGAGATATTGAAACCCCTCGGGTTCAACCCATCAAATGTTTCAAAGATAGTTGATTCCAAAGACTTTGATAAGAAGATCGGATTAATAACTGAGTATTACAATGATTACCTGAGACCATGGGGCTTTTCGCCGGCCGATGTTACCTGGATTATGTCTTCTAAGGATTGGAAAGAAAGATTTGATAATATCATTGAAAAATATTCTTCTTTTAAGAAAAACAGGCTCTTTCAAAAAGCAGCACCTTATCTGAAATCACTGGTCACCAGAAAGTATGATCTCTCCTATATCTCAGCTCTTGTTGAAAACTATTCTCATGAATCTGTCAAGCGTTTTGAGGAAGATGTTTATTCAATCTCAGGCGTTCATAAAGCTGAGACTGCAAAAGAGGTGTATGATGAACTGAATTCTAATTTCGGTTATTCTTCCGAAGAGGTCAATTTAAACCTGAAAATCATCAATAAGGGCAGTAAAGGGCTTTTGAGATGGTATAATGAAGGAAGGAAAGCAGGCTCTAATAGGAGTTTCAAACTAAGGGATTTGAGATTTGAGGATCATGCCTATGGGAGACCAATTTTAGAAAAGATCCCTTCAGAGGTTCAAACCCCTTTGAATATTATGGAAGATAAGGAATCTATAGACTCTGTCTATAAAGCTTTAGCGGATGCTCAACCCCATAAAAAGGATTTCTGGAATAATTTCATCTATGAATGTGGCTGTGACCCGGAATCTCTTAGCACCAATGAGAAAAAGGTGTTTGAATCGTCATTAAATGAGTTGAAGGATAATAAAACCCTTATGTTGGATATCTATTGTGAGCTTTCCGGAAGTAGATCTGGTAAGTACTCTGGTGTTGTCAATGAACCATAAAAATCAGAGCAAGTCACTCTGCTCTAAATCTCTTGAGTATGGTCTTCTTTATTCCGGCTTCCTCATCGATGAGTTCTAGCTTTATGGTCTTGTCCAGTTCTGGTCTGAAGAATGTTCTGTCGAGGATAAATTCTTTCTCAAAAATTTCGTTCGCCTTGATCTCTCCCGGCTCTAAGAAAGGTCTTTTCGGGCTGTTCTTGACAACATCATCGGATTCCTCATCATACAGGTAGTATTTGATGGTGGGATCAAGATCCTTGTCAAGCCCGTTCTTTATCTCTATCGTTATGCTATTCAGTTCTCCCTTCTCATCACTCACCAGTTCTTTGTCAATATCCTTTATCGAGAGGAAAAGAGAATCAGGGAGTTCATCCTCTTCTTCACTTTCATTCGTCGTATTATTTTCAGAGTTGTTCTCTGTTATTATCTCCTCATCAACTTCTACCTCTTCAGTATCGTTGAAAAGGTTTTCTTCGGATTCGTCAGAGGTGTCTTCCTCTTTACTATCATTACTCGGTTCGACAGAGGGAATTTCAGGCTCTATGCTTTCATTCTCACATTCAGTCGGTTCCTGAAAGATCCTCTCATTGGCAAGCATCCCCAGGAGTATTATTATAACAGTAAAGAAAATGAACCTTTCTATGTGCTTCTGGCTTATCTTTATGACGACCATATTTTATTGGTTAAAAAGTGGATTTATATTTTTTACTGTTTGTCGAAAGATTTATATAACAGTATAGTAAAAAGTATATTGTATTAACTTTGTGAAGGAGGTAATCAGATGAAAAAAATAATACCAATAATACTTTTAGTGTTCATATTTTCCATTGGCGTAGCATCATCAGTAGAAGTGAATGTTGATAAGGAAATCATGTTGGATTTGGGAGAGACTTATGAATCAGCCTGCCATGATATCTATTTCCAGGCGGAAGATGAGGGAAAAACTGCCACGGTAGCAATCGGGAAGAGCACAAAAATTATTTCTGAAGGAGAGACTCATGAGGTCAATGGTGTGAAATTCTTTGTTGAGGAAAACCTGTATAAACCTTCGGTACCCGCGGCTAAACTAACATTGAGTATAATTGAGGAAGAATGTCAGGACATTCCCTCTGAAGAAAAACAGAAGGATATGACAAATGAAATAGACTCTGAGGAGAAGGAAATAGATAAAACTGGAGCAGATAAGGATGATTCAGGCAAAGGTTCGGCAGAGCTAAAGATTGATTCGCCTGTGAAGTGTAAAACAGCCACTGGCTTAGGATGCAATTTTGATAAATCAGATAAACAGATCTTCATTAAGAATAAGAAGAAAAAGGAGATTGATATTATCGGATTCAAAGGAGATTGTGATTGGGATGGAGAGAAGTCTCTCGTTGATGGTGAGGTAAAAGGATTCCAGCTTGATTGTAAAGGACTACCTAAGTCATTGGAATTAAAGTTCAGATATAAAGGGAGTACTCTTAGACATCAGAAGGAGATCCCGATACAAACTGAGGAGAGAGTTGAACCCTTGAAAGAAAGTAAGACTCAAGGAGGAACTCACGAAGATAAACGTGTAAAAGGAGATTATGGAAAAGGGAATCTGGATCATTCGTTATCATGTAATGTGGTGGAGAATGGTTTTAACTGTGAGGCAGGTAAGCAGGACAGGATCCAACTCAAGAACCGTAAGGGTAAAGAGATAATCGTTAATGGGATAGAAGGGGACTGCAGATGGGATGGAGAGAGGTCATTACCTAATCAGGAAAAGGATGTATTCCAGATTGAGTGTAAGCCGTCACCGGCGAGGTTGGAATTGAAATTCAATTATAAGGGAGTTCCGAACTCACGTAAGGCATTATTAAAGTTAAAAGGTGGCAAGAGTGAAGAAGGCTGCAGTGATATTGACGGCAGGAACTGGTACAGGAAATCATCAGCGGAGGTGTCATCTGTCAGAAATACACTTAGGGGAGATAAAGTAGAGATATTATCGGATGAAAGTGCTAAGATAGAATTCGGGGATAAAATGATCAGTGTAGAAGAAGGTGGAAGATATACACAAGCTCATGATTTCCAGAAGGCTGAGATGAAGATAATAGATGTGAATCCGGAAGAGGGCTCTGTTTCGTTAAAGGTCATTCGTTTCATTGATAATTGTGAAGGATCTCTGCTTCATGAAGCGATATGTGAAGGCGAGTATTTCACAGTTCATGAATGTAGCCAGGGATGTAGTGATGGAGCCTGTTTATCAGAGGGAACGGATGTGTGTGGCGGCTGTACTATAGATGAGAAATGTGTGGATTATGGTTTCAGGAAAGGCAGGGAGTATTGTGCTTTAGATGGAGAGATGAAAAAACAGCTGAAAAATGAAGGAAACTGTGGAAATGATTTCCAGTGCATTACAAATTTTTGCCTTGACAGTAACTGTGTTAATCCAAGCGTGATACAGAAGGTATTGAACTGGATGAGACTCATCTGAACGAAACAATTAAATATAGTTCTTTTCTTTTTCTTTCTCTATGGTGAGGTTCAAATGGGTCAGGGATTCAAGAGATGATAATATCCTCCTGAGATTCGGTTCTGAGAAGAAAAAGCAAGAGAGTTCAGCTAATCACGGTTGGAAGAAAGACCCTTTCAGGAAGGAAGTCTCACCTGTTGAGCATTTCTTCGTGGGAAGGCATGAGGAAAGGAGGAAGATAAAGGATTCTATAGGACAGAACCTTGTCATAAAGGGCAGGAAAGGAGCAGGCAAAACTTTCTTACTAAAATGGCTGGAGGGTTATCTCCTGAAGAAAGGTTTTTTTGTCTCCTTCATGAGCGCAAAAGAATCAAAGTATGAGAATTTTCAGAAGGATCTCCTGGCTTCATTCTCGAAGGTCCATAAGAAGGTATTCGGAAGTACTGAGAAGAAGTTGAGAAGACTGGTTGGTAAGACAGAGAATGCCTGCATCCTTGTCGATGATGCAGATCATTTAACCAAGAAGAATCTCAGTTTATTGTCTTCCCTTGATGCGGATATAATATCAACTGTCTCTAAAGGTAAATCTGATCTCGAGTTAGGGAAGATGAGTTTTGATGAGATTTATGATATGGTGTTCAGGAGGATAGAGGATGCTGGTGGTAAAGGCATAGAACCGTTCACTGAAGTACAGCTAAGATCTATCTCGGAGAAGGCGGGTTACAATCCGGGGAAGGTCTTAAAGTACTGTGCTCATGGTGCTCATGAGGATGATGAGATCAGGACAGAGTATGAGGGAGACAGGATAGTGAGGGAGATACTTGAACAGGAAAGCTCTGGGTTATAAGGGGCATATGATAATCTCTGTGTTCATTGCCCTTCTTTTTGTAAGATGGGAAAGCCCGTTCATCCTTTTGCCTGTAACTTTATTGTACGGTCTGATACCTGATATAGATACAGTCAGGAGCAGGATAGGGAGATTGTTCCTGGTCGTTTCTCTGGCGGCTATAGGTCTGGCAATCATCTTCAGGCATTATATCCTGGCCATTATTTTTCTTCTAGTAGTCCTTGTGCTTGTCCTTTCAAAGCACAGGGGTTTCACCCACAAGTTCTATTCGGCTTTCCTGTTTTCAGCCCCTCTTCTTATGACGAACGAGAACATTTTCCTTGCCGGCCTTTTATCTTATCTGGGACATTTGTTGACGGACAGATTATGAACCCATCATATTATAAGCCATGCATGCGATGTCAAAATTGAAGCTGAAGAGTTTCCAGAGATCATATCTTTCTTTCAGTTCTGGGTCCATATAATTGCAGGAAGAATTTGAGTTCATCTTAGCTACTCTCTGGACTTCTTTTATGTCATTATAGGTGATCATAGCCTGGGAGTGGTTAGTGTTCTCTTTATTATTCTCCCAGTCATTATCCCTGTAAAAGGTCTGGAGCTTTGGGGAGAATACACCGCTGGCTTCTATTCCCTCATAAGTGAAGCTTCTGCCATTATAGAGACTTTTTATGGGCTCCGGGGTCTCATATGCTCCTTTCGTCTCGTAATTTTTCCACTCCTCTTTGATGGAGCTCTCTTTCTTTCTTATTTTCTTATCATTTGCTGTAAGTTCGAAAAGATCCGAGATGTCTTTCAGTCTCTTTTTGGAGCTTTCCTTATCTTCTTTTTTCTTCTCAGTCTTTCTTTCAGAGGGTTTTTCCTTCTTGACCTTTTTCCCGATCTTCTTCTCGGGCTTACGGACTTTAGTCCATTCTTTTTCAGTCTTCTCTTCAGGCAGGGGAATAGAAACATTATCCAGTAAGAGCAGTTTATCAAGATCCATGTTGGATAGACTATCCAACGCTATTATATAAATATTATCAACACTAAGATATGGTGAAGGGTCATATATCTATTATCTTCCCTTCAGGACCAGGGTTGATAATTCTTGTTTTTCCGAGCTCCTGTTCAACACCGTTGTTCTCATGGAGGTGCCCGGAGAGCATTATATCCGGTTTGTATTTGTCGAGGAATTCCCTGTATGTCTTGTTACCGCAGTGTTCATCATTGATGAGGTCTATATCCGTCCCGTAAGCGGGCCCGTGTGTCATGAGGATTGTCTTTTCGGCCTTATCCTTCTTTTTAAGAAAAACTTTTTCCAGGGTCCTGAATCTCTCATCCTCAAGGGAGAAGCCGTCTCCGCCCCATCCGAGGAAGAGTGTGTTCTTATATATTATCCCTTTCTTATGTAAGTTCTTTATGTTCTTCAGGTCCTTTATGTCCTTGATCACTTCGCTGCTGAGCTCATGATTCCCGTGTATTAGGAATACTTTCCCCATCTTGTTGATCTTCCTTAAGATCTTCCTCTGTTCATTCCCGAAGATAGTGAAGTCTCCTAAGCAGAGTATCATATCGCAGCCTTCAGCTTTTTTTGTGAGCCTCTTCAACTGCCTGCTGCTCCCGTGTGTGTCACCGAATGCCAGTATTCTCATTTTTCCTTCGAGTAATCCTCCAGTACAAGGAGGTCCAGGTTATTTATATTCTTGGCTATGGAAAGCCTGCCTTCCGAGATGTCCGTGATCTTTCTTGCGAGTTCTGTGCCGGCCTCATTGAGGTTAATCCCTATTATAGAGGTTGTGACATCTTTCAGTTCAGCTGCGGAGTCTATTGCTTCCTGATGCGGATCCTCTCCCTCTGTGGGCATAGCATCAGTTATCATCATGAGGTGCTTTGTGCAGTTGTTGCTGCTGAAAAGTCTCCCTGCTCTGTTGATAGTCTTTGATATATTGGTCTGATTAGTGGCCCTTATCCGGTTTATCCTGTAGAGGAGTTTCTCGAAATCATTGCTTGGTTCGAATTCCTCCCTTATCTCATCACCGAAAACAATCAACCCTACTTTATTCTTCTCCTGTGTGGCCTTATAAGCGAGGGCAATGCCTGCTTTCTTTGCCATCTCGAGCTTTTCGCCCTTCATGCTTGCAGATGCGTCGATAGCATAGATTATCTCTATGTTTCCCTTCGACTGTCTCTCCTTGACCTTGAGATCATCTCTTGAGATCCTGTCATGGCCTCTCTTTATGGATTTCTTTACAGAACCTCTTACATCAATATCCTTATATCTGTCCCCTCTCCTGAAGTCTTTCGATTCGGCTTTCTCGCCGTAGTGCGCTTTCTCCTTCCTGATCTTCTCTCCTGAGATGCCGTGCATCTTCAGGTGTTCAAGCTCTTCAAGGTAAACTATCACAGAAGAAAGGTCAAGCCCATAATCAGTCACCATGCCTTCCTCATCGATGAGCTCATCTTTCTCCAGTTTCTTGATCCTAGAGCTGATCTGTTTCTTGAGCTCATCCCTGAATTCGGGGATGTTCCTGTTCCTTTCCACATAATCAGCATCATAGCCTGTCAGGTTCCTGATGAGCCTTTCACCGTACATCTTCTTGGTCATCTGGTACTTCTCAACAAGATTCTCGAACATTATGTCCGGCGTAAAAGAACCAAGGCCCCTGTTCACGGCATCGCTTATCATCTTCCCCTCGTCGATCTTCTCCTTATCGTTAGAGAGGACAGATCTCATGAGCTTGTCATCTTCGTCCGTGCCGCCGAGCTTCCCGTCGACTTCCTCTATGTTCTCCTTCTCTCCGATGTTAGGGTGAATCACTCTCTTTGTCTTTGCCCTGTGTATCGGAGGTGAAGTCTTTGAAGCTCTTCTTGAGGTAATCAGAATTCTTCTTCAGGTACTTGAGGCTCGGTTTAAGCCTGATCCTGTGGCTGATCACAGGTACAATGCTCTCTCTTACATCCTCAAGAGTCGCTTTCTCTCTTTTGTTTATCTGTGCTCTTGCTCTTGCCCAGTTTACCAGACCGATTGTAGCCCTTATGCCTGGTCTTTTCTCAAGGTTCTTGTCCTCCCTGAGATTCTGGACGAAAGAGATGGTATGTTCCATAAGCTCTTCAGGCATGGTTGAGCTTATATCATTGAGATTCTCCTTGATTATGCTCATCTCGGTCTCTATCTCTGTGGGGAAGTCCATATATATGAGGTCGAACCTGTCAAGGAGAACATCTGAAAGCCTTTCAGTGGAAGAATCTTCAGGATTCATAGTTGCTATGAGCATGAAATCTGCGGGAAGATCGAAGGTATAGTTTCCGATGGTCGCTCTCTTCTCTTCTAAGACCTGAAGGAGAGCGTTCTGCAGTTTTTCAGGACATCTGTTGATCTCGTCGAAGAACAATATCCCCTTGTTGGCCCTGAATATCTTTCCGGGTGTGAAAGCTTCAATGCTTAAAGGGCCATATTCCATCGCTTTAATAGGGTCTATATCACCAATAAGGTCTTCCACAGTAAGATCGGGACTGCCCTGTATCCTTACGAACCGGTTCTTGAGGGTCTTTGTGCCTGTCTCTCTTGATCTGCAGATTGGGCATTCAGGTTTGCCTGGTAAACAGTTGAAACCGCAGTCCTTTACATCCATTGCCTTGAGTGTATTAGCCACGCTCTTGGCAAGGGTTGTCTTCCCTACTCCCGGCGGTCCGACCAGGATTATGTTCCTCGAGAGGATCAAAGCGGAGTTGATCTGTTCCTTAACCTTCTCATTCCCTTTTATTTTCTTCATTTTTCTCCTCTATAAGCTTATGTATTGCCTTGGCCCTCTCTTCAACGCCCTGCAGGAGGTTTATATCAGAGAAGTTTTCCTGTGCACATTCTTCACAATAGAACTCACTGCTTCCTTTAATACAGTATGAGGCCACCTCACCACAAATGATACATTTCTTGACCATCAGAACGCGACAATCCTCCTTGATTTATAAAATTTATTGTTTCAATTGTTCTCTGACCATCCTCCTGATGCCCTGCTCGGTCACAAGCTCTTCATATTGCATGTTCTCTATCTTCTCTTTAACATCATTAAGTTCTTTGCCGGTACCGAGTTTCTTCATCTCATGGATGGTGTGTTTGATCTCTTTATTGAAACTGTCGATCTGGTTCCTCAGATCATGGATCTCCTTCTTCTGTTCTCTGATCTCTCTTTTCTTCTCTTTATCTATATCCTTGAGAAGCTGATCCCTGTGGTTTATCTCATACATTACCTGTTGAGAAGAGTTCTCCAGCTTGTTCACCCTGTTCTCAAAATCTCTCAGGGAAGAAGAGATGTCCTTTATATTATCCATCATTCTTCACCCATTTCAAAGGTGACATTCTCAGGGAGTATGAGGAGCCAGTGTTTCCCGTAAATCTTCATCGTGATCGAATATTGGTCCGAGATCCTCCTTATCTTGTTTATGAAGACCCTGAGAGTGGCAGGATCATCCATCAGAGGCTCCAGATTGATTATCTGTATCTCATTACCCTTCTTAAGCCCTCGGGTGATCTCCTTTGTCTCCAGGTTCTCTGATACCTTGTAGAATTTGACATCCATCTTGGGATCTTCCTGGACTTCAATGAAGTTCTCTGTCATGTCCTCATATTCATCTTCTTTAGACATATTATAATAAAATAGAAATAAAGGTATATAAATTTTTTTATTCAGAACCGGATTTTTGGGAGTTTTCCTGTTTCTTGGCCTGTTTTTCCGCGGCCTTATTTTCAGTTTTCTTCTCACCGCTTTCCTTGGAGTCATCTGCAGGCTTGTTCTCTTCAGACTCTGTGGTCTTTTTCTCCAGATCCTCAGACTTCTGTTCGGATTTCTCCTCTTCCTTCTTACCCTTATCTTCTTTAGTGTCCTTCTTCTTGGACTTCTTTTTCTCTTCTTCTACGGGAAAGTTCTCACCTTCCAGGACAGCGTAAGTTACTCCCTCGACCGTTTTGGTGTTAACCTTTATATGGTGCGGAGGATTCCTTATGCCGTTCTCCCAGATCCTGAGGTTTATGCTGTTGCTGAGATTGACATTCTCTGTTTTCATGTGTTTCTTCAGGAATTCTTTCACAGCAGATACAGCTCTCTTGGACCTCTTGTATCCGGGCGTCTTGAGAAAGTCTCTTCTTAAAGGAATATTATAAGTTCTCATTTTATCTACCTTTATGCTTTAGTGTTGGTCCTTCTCCAGTTCCTCTTGACAGCCGTGTGCCTGCCCGGGTGGACCCTTCTTCCTTTGCCGTACTTCTTAGGGACAGTCCAGAAAGGTGCCCATCTGGTCTGCTTGCCTTTCTTTGCCAGTCTTTTTTTCCTGCTGGGATGTATGTACCTTGCCATTGTAATCACTCCTTCACCTTATTTATGAGTTCAGCACCTTCTTTTGTGATTACTCTCCCTTTGTGTACACCAACAGCTGCCTGCTGCACAAGCTTCTGTTCTTCAAGCTGTTGCATGGCTTTCCTTACAATGCTTCCTGAACCTTTCATGAATGTTGAGGGCTTGTATCCTCTCCTTTTCTTCCCGCCATATTTGGTCCTTAGCTTTGATACGCCAATTGGTCCTTTGTCCTTTACTGTGAGAAGGATCGAAGCCAGTCTGGTGTACCACCACTCCTTGTCAACGGGTGGTCTTTCCTTGTGCGGTCCTGTCTTTACGAAGGGAGCCCAGTTAGGCGCCTTCACTTTTCCTTTCAGCTCTTCAGCAATCTTGTTCATTAATTGATTATATTCCATTGTCAGATTCACCTATAGAATCCTCTAAACCCAAGAAATGGGATAGGCATACCATTTATAAATCTTGCGTTTTGAGAAGCCTAAAAATATACATGTGGAAATTTAAAATAAAATTATAGCTAATCAGTTCTTGACGGTCACTTCGGCCTTTTTCCAGGCTTCTTCGAACATCTGGCTGAGAGCGTTCGCGAAGAACTCTGTGTTGAGCCAGATACCGCCGTCAAAGCTTGGGTCGACTTTCTTATCGTCCATTATCATGAAAGCTATTTCCTTCTTATCAACTATACATGTCCTCGCCTTTATCTTCTCAATATTCCTCACTTCGACAAATTCAGAAATATCATCTATGGATCTTTCGGTATCATTGTTCACAGGTGCCAGGATCCTGATAGAGACCCCTCGTTTATTAGCTTTCTTGAAAGCTTTCTTAAGGGCTTTGGCTTTACGGTTAAGACCTTCGCTGGTAGTTATGATGTCAACAGACTCTTCTGCTGATTTTATCATGCTGTCCATCTGACTGTATACATGATCCCTGCTCTTCAGGTTCCCGCTCATATCACTTGGGTCTACCATCTCAAGCCCGTTGCTGTGGAGGGCTGAAAGCTGCTTGAACATCTCGGTCTCCTTGACTTCGTCAAGCACCTCTGCCTGTTTCTTCGCATTGGTGAGTGTATCTTTCTTGACCCTTTCAACTACTTCAGAAGGTTCCACGGCTATATACTTGATAGGCTTGCCGATCTTCATGATTATGAAACCTTTCTTTTCGAGGCTCTCGAGAACATCATAGCTTCTTGATCTTGGTACATTAGAAATATCTGAAAGCTCTCCTGCCGTAGAGACTCCCCTTGAGAGGAGCGCGGCCCATATCTTTGCTTCGTAGCTGTTGAGTCCGAATTGTTTGAGCTTGTCTAGGAATTTCTTTTCGATAATCATTGTGTCACCTGTTACTCCTTAGGAATCAAAACTATTATTTAAATCTTTCTTTATGTATTTACTTTGAAGTAACAAAGAATCAGAGGTGGGCAGCTCCGACAATACCTGAATGTTCTACCTCTTTCTTTTTAACAGGTGGAGGTGAAAACTTGGAGAGCTCTTCAAGCTTTTTCATCATCGCTTCACTGAAGAAATCCCATGCTTCGGAGACTTTCCCTCCGATGACTACGATCTCCGGATCGAGTGTAGTGATAACATTGTTGACAAGCACCGCAAGTATCTTTCCGAATTCTTTCCATGCTTCGAGAGCATCCTTGTCTTTCTCCCTCGCTTTCACGGATGCTTCATACTGGCTCATGCCGAACCTTTCTTCAAAGGCCTTCCTGCCTATGAGATCCTCAGTCCTTTTATCCTTGTCTATGATGATGTTGAAGACCTCCATCGCATTGGCCCTGCCCCTGTAGACTCTCTTGTCTGTTACAAGACCTCCGCCGATGCCTGTACCGAGAGTGATCCCGGCTACAGTTCTTTTGTCTTTTCCTGCTCCGAACATGGCCTCAGCCAGGGTGAAGCAGTTAGCATCATTATCCAGCTTTATATCATAAGGGAGTTCTTCTTTGAGGGAGACTCCCTCGAGATCGAGATTGCCCGGCTTGTCAAGCCTTTCAGTATCCCTGAAAGGACCAGGGGTGCCCACGCCGATACTTTCTATATCTTCGGGACTTTCCTTCAGGTCCTCTATGAGGTCCTTTATGGTTTCAATTATCTCTGTCTTCTTCTTGGGAGTTTCCCTCTGAGCGGACCTTGCTACATTTTTTCCCTCAACAAGACCTGCCTTTATGCTTGTTCCTCCTATATCAACACCTATCCTCATTCCTTGAGCCTCTTCTTGAAGTCCTCAACCATGTCTACAGGAGTCGGATCAGTCTCCAGCAGTAAAGCTGTATGGTAAGCGACCCAGTCTGACATGTACATGCTTGATAAGAGTTTGGCCAGTTTATAGTCTCCCCTGAGGACAAGCTCAACCACATCGACGCCTTTCTCCCTGATGAGCTCTTTGGTTATCTTCATCCTTTTCTTGACCCTTGGAAGGTCATCCTCGTCCTTGATTATGAGAGTGTAGAATTCTCCGTTGAGATTGATGTAAGAATTCATCTCATTATGGTTGAGCTCAGGGAATACATTATGGAAGGCCTGCATCTTAGCATTCTCGTTGAAGCTTATCTTCCACTTCTCCGCTATTGTTGACATCCTGTCGGAGGAGTAGATCAGGGGGATCTTATTGTAGAGCTTTAATGCGAGCTCTTTGCCATTCCCATCATAAATGTCTTTCTTCAGGACATTCTTCGTGTTCTTTATCTCTTCGGATTTGTCCTCTATTATCCCTGAGTTCTGGAGGATCATAAAAGGGGGGAAGAACTGATAGCCGATTGCCTGCCTCGGCTGGATGCCCTTCGGGACTTTTATATGCTGGCAGCCAGTCACTTTCGAGAGTTCTTCAAGCTTTCCTCCTGAACTTATAGTGATCATCTTTGCCTTGGTCTTTGATGCTTCCCTGAAGGCGCTTATGGTCTCTTCAGTATTGCCTGAATATGATATGGCAAAAACGAGGCTTTTCTCATCCATGAATTTAGGGATGTTATAGCCCTTGACCACATAGACAGGCAGCTCTGTAAGGTAGTCCTTCATCATATCTCCGGGGAGAGCACTTCCGCCCATGCCGAGGAAGAAGATCTTATCGAAATCCCCTTCTGCCTTGATGTCCTTCGCTAATTTTATCCCTTCGTCTATCTGTTCCGGGAAATTCTTCAATACTGAATACATATCTTCTTTATCGTAATTCATTGAGGTCACCTCTTGGCCGTGTTCAGTAAAAGGGCTCTTATTAATATTTAAGGTTTGTGAAAAGGTCCGTTCTGATAAGTACTCTTTAGTAGGGATACATGAAAAACATTTATATATCTGTAAAGAATCCTCTTTATGGTGTCTTAAGATTGATTAGAAATTATGATAGTGAAAAGCATAGGCAAAGTAGTCAGGGAAATAATGTGAGATTTTCTATTAATCAGTTTTGTAGCGAAATAATAGAGAAGACCGGTCTAAGTAGGATTATGTTCCCTGACAGGAGTTCAGATTATACACCAGGCGGACCCTCCTTCTATTTTACCGAAAATAGCATACCCCAGCTTGACCTTCGTGGTGATGACGAGAAAAGCAAAGGACAGCCGAAATATAATGTTAAAGAAGAACCTGTATTCCAGGGAGGTATTGGCCTTAATGATGTTGTAAAGGGGGTCAGTTCATACGAAGGATTCATGGAGGATAAGAGAAACAGGGATCATATAACTCTTTCCATGGCAGACGAGGCAGAGGAGAATGTTGGAAAAGTACTAGGAGAGTTCAATGAAGAATTATCGGATATGATATATAATAATATCTCCAGGGAGAATCCTCGTTTTGAGAGTCAGATGAAAGAGATAAAGAACTATAAGGATAATGGAGCTGTAAGGAACCATTCATCTCCCGATACAGTGGAAGATCTGGATAATGCTTATGATGATATTGTAAAGGAATTTGTAGAGTCAAAGGCAAACCCCCTTATTGAAGATATGAAGAATAGCAGGGATCCTGAGGCGATAATACCTAAGCAAGAAGAGGTTAAGGAGATCTACCGGTCAGCTGAGGAGACTTTTGATGTCTCTCTTGAGGAAAATTACAGAAAAAATATGAATAAATTACCAGGGATGGGTGATCAGGGCATACAGATAGAGAGCTACAGATAAATCGTTAGAAATTTAAATCAACCAGACTTACTTTTTCTTTATGATCATAAATTCAGTTGAGCTCTCGAACATCAGGTCCTACAGATCTGAGAAGATAAAGTTCCCTAAAGGTTCTGTGCTTTTAAGCGGTGACATAGGCTCAGGAAAGTCAACAATACTCCTGGCTGTAGAGTTTGCTCTTTTCGGTGTCAAGAGAGGCGAGTTCTCGGGATCATCGCTTCTGAGGAACGGCGAGAAAGAGGGTCATGTCCAGGTAGAGCTCTCCATTGAAGGCAGGGAGGTTGTAATCAAGAGGTCTTTGAAGAGAGCAAGAGGTACTGTCAAGCAGGATAACGGATTTATTGTTGTTGATGGTGTAAAGACAGAACTTACACCACTTGAGCTAAAGGCAAGGGTATTCTCTCTCCTTGGTTATCCTAAAGAGCTTCTCTCCAAATCTAAGGACAGCATATTCCGCTTTACAGTCTACACACCGCAGGAAGATATGAAGCGCATCCTGATGGATTCTCCCGAGTCAAGGCTCGACACATTGAGGAGGATATTCAATATAGACAAGTACAAGACCATAAGGGAGAACATCTCTGTTTATCTGAGAGAACTAAAGAATCGAAAAGCTGGTTTAGAGGGGAAGATAGCTGATCTTGCTGATAAGAAGAAGGAGCTTTCAGAGAAGAAGGAGGAGCATAAGGCTATAGAAGAGAGGATGAAGCCGGTGAAGCAAGCCCTTAAGGCTCTGGAAGAAGAGATAGAGGAATTTAAGAAAGCGGTTGAAGATTATGAGAAGAAAGCCGAGGAGCAGAACAAGCTGAAGAATAAGCTTTCTGTGCTTGATAACAGGCTTAAGGATAAAGCCAAGGCCATAGAGGATAACAACCGTAAGAAGGAAGAGCTGAGGAAAAAGGTCGAGGGGCTTGAGAAGGAGAAGGCAGAGCTCAGCTATAAGAGGATGGAGCATGATGAGGATAAGCTCGAGAGAGAGATAGAGCAGGAGAAGAAGAGGCAGAATGATGTGCTTACCCGTGAGAAAGTTCTCAAAGAGAAAATAAGCTCTGTCTCTGAGAAGATCAGCTCAATGAAGGAAGAGATCAAAGAGGATATTGACAGTGAGATCTCGAAGATAAAATTTCCGGAGATTAAGAAGCAGGAAGTTAAGGATAAGCTGTCCTCTGCCGAGAAAGAGCAGGAGAGGCTGAAGGCCAGGCTGAACCGTCTCGAGGCCGAGATCTCGAGGGAGAGGGAAACTAAAGAGAAGGTAAGCTCGATGGACGAATGCCCGATGTGTCTCCAAAAAGTGGGAGAGGATCATAAGGATCATATCTCTAATGAGGCGGACGAGAAGCTAAATAAGCTCCTTTCTGAGAAAGAAGCTATCAACAAGAAGTTGTCTTCTCTTAATTTAGACCAAATTAAGAAGGCTCTTGAGGAAGAGGAGAAGAAGGAAAGATCCTATTATGAGCTCAAGGCCAGACTGGATTCCCTTAAAGAGAAGAAGAAAGAACAGGAACAGAAGAGGTCTTCCCTCTCAGCTTATGAGCAGGAGAAGAAAAAGTTCGAGGAAGAGTTATCCTCGCTCCCAGGGATAGATGGGAAGAAACTTTCCGAAATGAGGGAGCTGCTGGCTAAAGTGAAGGAGGAGAACCGAAAGAAACTCAAGTTAGAGAGCATAGAGTCAGGCATAAAGGACAGGAAGCAGCAGATAAAGTCAATTGAGGATGAGATAGCTTCGCTAAAGAAAGATATAGGAAGCATAAACAGGAAGAAGCAGGAGATCAGGCTTGATCCTCATGTTGAGGAGGAGCTTGAGAGAAGGAAGAAGCAGCTCGAACACCTCAGGGAAAAGGAGAATTCTTTCAACATGTCATTATCCTCCTTTGAGAAAGAGAAAGAAAGCTTAGGTAAATGGATGGATTCGATAAACGAGGATATCAAGAGGAAGGAGGAGAGCAAGAGGAAGATCTCCAGGCTTGAGATGTTAAGGAAGTGGCTGGATGAGTATTTCATAACCCTGATGACTAATATTGAGAGGAATGTCATGGCCAGGATCCATACTGAGTTTGATGAACTCTTCGAGAGATGGCTTAGCTTCCTGATTGAGGGAGATCTTACAGCTGTACTTGACGAGGACTTCACTCCGAGGATAACCCAGAACGGTTTTGATATTGACTTCGGGGATCTCAGCGGAGGTGAGAGGCAGAGCATTTCCCTCGCTTACCGCCTCTCACTGAATAAGGTCCTTAACGACCTGATAGAGCAGATAAAGACTAAAGATATAATCATCCTGGATGAGCCTACAGACGGCTTTTCTTCTGAACAACTGGATAAGATAAGGGATATACTCTCTGAACTTACAGTTAAGCAGGTCATCATGGTCAGCCATGAACCGAAGGTGGAGAGCTTTGTCGGGAATGTCATCAGGGTCGAGAAGGAAGGGCATGTGAGCAGGGTCAGTCACTCATGAACTGATGTAGGTATTGCAATGCTTAAAGAAAGTCTTGTCGTTTTTCATTGATTCACTTGCTGGGAGAAGGTTTGCTTTCTCGAAAATAAATCATCTGGGAATAAAGGCTCGGGTCAAATTAATAAAATGCCATAATTTAAAGAATCAGGGTCTCCTTATGGTGTCATAACTCTCTAACCTAAACCGAATTGATTGCACACCTATATTTTTCAGAAAATATATAAATGAATCTAACCTATAACATAATTCTATGTTAACTGAGATCCTACAATCGAACACATTAGATCAGGCTATAACTGCAGCAGGAATATTTGTAGGTGTCTATCTTCTTCTGACGATATTCAGGAGATATATTGTGGTGAGGCTGGAAAAACTGGCCAAGAAGACAGACACAGAGTTCGACGATATTCTCATAGAGATGATCAAGAAGCTTTCCTGGCCTTTAATGCTTGTTGCTGCTCTTTATTTCGGTTCAAGGTATCTTACACTTACGCCGGTCATGGACAAGACGATCTCTTACATCTCTTTGGCTGTCCTGGTTCTGTATCTTATAAGGATGTCTTTCGTCGGCATAGATGAATCAAAGCGTGCTATAGCAAGGATGAGAAGTGAAGAAGAGGGAGATTCATCAATCATAGGTGTATTTGCAGTCATCGTGAAGATAATCCTTCTGGTCATTCTTGTTCTGATATTCCTCTCTAATATAGGGGTGAATGTGACCTCCCTGATAGCAGGCCTTGGTATAGGCGGGATTGCTATCGCATTCGCCCTGCAGAACATCCTCGGCGATATATTCAGTTCGTTCTCGATCCTTCTGGATAAGCCTTTCAAGAAAGGTGATTTCATCATAGTCGGCTCTGATATGGGGGTTGTTGACAAGATAGGCTTGAAGAGTACAAGAATAAAGACCCTGCAGGGACAGGAATTGGTGATGTCTAACAGAGAATTGACTTCTGCAAGGATAAACAATTTCAAACAGATGGAGAAAAGGAGAATCGTGTTCAAGATAGGAGTAGAATATTCAACTCCTTCGAAGAAGCTTGAGAAGATACCCGGCATGATCAAGGAGATAATCGAGAATGCTTCTGATAAGGCCACTTTCGACCGGTCCCATTTCAAGGAATTCGGAGATTTCAGCTTTAATTATGAGACTGTCTATTATGTTGATGTGCCTGATTATCAGGAATACATGGACATCCAGCAGAAGATAAATCTCGATCTTGTCAAGAGATTCGAGAAAGAAGGTATTGTCTTTGCTTTCCCCACACAGACAATACATCTGGAAAAATCAGGAGAATAATTTTTTTATTATCTCCGTCGTGTAGAGTATAGTCGCGTATGTGTGATGCTTAGTGGTCGAGAAGACTTCTTTTTTCTTATGGACCGAGTGTATCCTTACCTTGTTTATAAGGTGGATCTGCTCGTTTATGCCTGGTTCGAAGAGGGCCTTCTTTTCGTTGAGCTTTGCTACTAGCTTGCCGAGGCCTATCCCCGGATTCGTTTCAAGAATATCTTTTCCTGTTATCTCATAGTATTTCCTGTGAAGTGCAACTTCGAGCATCCTTCCGCAGAGGATTATAGAGCTCCTATAAAGCCCGTAGTTGAAGCATTCTCTCAGCTCCTGGAGGTCTGCGATCATCTCGTCTTTTATGGCTCCCGGAACAGGCAGCGTCTTTGGGATAGAATAGTCATCCTTTTTCTCAGGCAGGAGCATGGAGAGTTCATCAAGGGCTTTCTTCAGCTCTTCCCTTGTATCCTCTGAGTGCATCTTTTCGATAAGGTGGACCTTGTTCAGTATCTTCAGGTGTTTATCCTTATCATCCATCTCAAGGCTCCATGCTTTCTCCTTGAGCTGTTTTATGTCTGTATCCAGCTTCCTTGATGCTGATGCACCTTTCCTGAAGCTGAATATGTAAGAGTTCTGTTTTATCTTCCTTCCCTCGGTCTTATCGAGGTTATCTTTTATCCTTGCAATAATCTTTCTCATATCAATGTCTGCCTCAAAGTTTTGTTAATAAATTTTGTCCTTTTCCCTATCAGTAGTTAAAGATATAAATCTGTTATGGTTTCCGGATTATATGTCACTTGAAGAGGAGAGGAGAAGGATAGACAGCATAGATGGAGAGCTCATGGAAGGGCTTTCCAAGAGAAAGGGTTACAGGATAGCTACTGGTATATTCGATCCAAAAGAGTGTTATCTGCAGACAGAAGGTCGCCAATTATACTGGAAAGTACTTTTTGAGATACAGGGCCAGGGTCTAGGGGGGAGATTATTGAAGTTTGATGATATGAGGAATATAAGGCTACTTGAGGATAGGTTATCTACAGCAGGAGATATAGCTCTTTATAAGATGCTCTCGGGAACAAACATAAGGGATCGTGATAGGGAGAATAAGATCCTTGAGAAGGCTGAAGGCTATGGTCTGAAAGATCCCTATATGCATATAATCTCCTCTTCTGTAGAAAGGCAGGAGAGGATCATAGGAAGAAGATTGCGATATAGTTAGGGAATATCAAAGTCACAATATAAGCAATGAGGAAGCTGGGTACAAAGGGGATGCCTTCCTTGACGAGGACTTTCTTTATCTTCCCCTTCTCCTTGTACTTCTTAAGTTTCTCAATAGCTTCTCCTGTAATCCCTAATTCTTTAGGGCCTGTGATATATTCGCCCTCTACCTTAACATCATTGACGATCCAGTCTCCTTCTGTGAGTTTGTCAACATCGATGTGGTTGTACATGATCTCTTTCTCCACAGATTTCACGAAGATCCACATGTAGAAACTGAAAATGGCCACGAAAGTCATGCTTACCAGGAAGACAGTGATCATGCTATCTTTTACTATGAATGCAGCCGCGAGAAGGGCTCCGCAGCCAAAGATAATGTACATCTTTATCCTGTGCGCTTTAGCCGAGTTCTTAGCGAATCTCCTGGATACTTTCTTCCAGTTCATTATGGCCACAGTAAGGCTCCAGAAAAGACCATAGATAGCGCCGACGATGAGTGTGTTTATGAAGAATTCCACCAGCAGAGGCAGTTTATCGAAGGAAAAAGGCATCCCGAATAAAGCGCCGAGGCCCATGAGCATCTTGCTGTCTCCGCCGCCCCACTGTCCGGCGTAATACATGATGAAGGCAATAGCCACGAAGATACCCAGCCCGAGGAGGCTTTCAAGTGCAATGGCCCATTTCTCATATACACTTGCATACAAGAGGTTCAGAGCAACACCGATAGAGATTAGCGAGAAATTCGCGAAATCCAGCACCTCTCTCGTCTTCAGATCGGAGATAGAACCAGTAAGAAGATAAAAAAGTGCTATTATTATTCTTGCTGTCTCTATCATTTTTTAGGTTTCATCGTTGGGAAGAGTATGACATCCCTTATCGTATCGGTTCCTGTCAGGAGCATGATCATCCTGTCTACCCCTATACCTATGCCTACATTAGGAGGGAGGCCGTATTCGAGGGCTTCAAGGTAATCCTCATCCATTGGGTGTGCTTCATCATCTCCTCCTTCCCTCTCTTTGAGTTGTTTCTCGAAATGTTCTCTCTGGACTTTAGGGTCGTTCAATTCGGAGTATATGTTCCCAATCTCCCATCCGTTTATGAAAGGTTCGCTCCTTTCTGCAAAGCCGGGTTTATCCCTGCATCCTTTTGCAAGGGGGCAAATCTCCTGCGGATGATCGATGATATGTGTCGGCTGTTCGATCTTGTCTTCACAGAGCTCCTCAAAGAGGCCGGCGATCGCTTTTCCTCTCGTGAATTTCCCCTTCATCTCGACATTCTTCTCTTTCACGAGCTCTTTGAGCTGTTCGTCATCCATAGTTTCTATGTCAATGCCCCCCAGCTCTTCAATCGCCTCAGTCATGGTCATCCTTTTCCATGGGGCTTTGAGGTCGATCTCTTTATCGCCGTATTTTATCTTTGTGCTGCCGTTGACCTTCTTTGCCACATGTTCCCAAAGCTCTTCAGTGAGTTTCATCGCATCATTGTAATCCTTGTATGCCCACTGGATCTCCATCATGGAGAATTCCGGGTTGTGTGTCTTGTCTGCTCCCTCATTCCTGAAGCAGTAACTGAGATCGTAGATCTTCTCAAATCCACCCACGAGAAGTTTTTTAAGATAAATCTCATAAGCTATCCTGAGGTACATGTCCATGTTCCATGCATTGATCTTTGTCTTGAAAGGTTCGGCCATGCCTCCTCCGTAGATGGGCTGGAGGATCGGTGTCTGCACTTCGACAAAGCCTTTCTCGTTTAGGAACTCCCTTATGCCCTCATATATCTTTGCCCTTTTCCTGAAGACATCCTTTACATCAGGGTTGACAAGAAGGTCAAGGTATCTTTTCCTGTATCTCAACTCCTGATCTTTCAGTCCGTGGTATTTCTCAGGCAGAGGTCTTATTCCCTTGGTCAGGAATTTGAAATCTTCCGCCCAGACTGTCACCTCTCCTGTCTTCGTCTTAAAGACTTTGCCCTGGGCACCTATGAAATCTCCCAGGTCAAGTTTCTTCAGTATCTTTATGTTCTCCTTCCCCAGTGTGTTCTGTTCGAGGAAAATCTGTACAGAACCAGTAGCATCCATTATGTTCAGGAAGGCTATCTTTCCCATGTTCCTCATCTGGACGATCCTTCCGGCTACAGAAACATCATCTTCCGTCTTCTCTTCTTTCTCTAGGTCTTTGTATTTTTCAGTGATGTCTTTTGCATAATTCTTCTTATCGTATCTGTAAGGGTAAACATTCACTCCTCTCTCTTTAAGAGTTTCTAGTTTGTTTTGTCTGTCTTGGATAAGTTTGTCGCCTTCCATCTTGTAAGCAGATTTCGGGATAATATATAAATTTAACTCAAATACTCTCTGACTGTTCTTCCATCTCCGAGATAGGTGTTGTCGAGCCAGGCCTCGTAAAAATCCTCACCTTGAGTCCTGGCCCCGTCCCTGCATTTTTTCAGATAAGGGGTGATAGGGAGGAGGGAGTTGTTGATTATCTCTTCACCGAAGAGTTTGCTCTTCCCGATGAACATATAAGCTTCCCCCTCTTCTTTACCAGTCTTGAAATCAAGAAATTTTATTTTCCTGGGATTGTAGCTCCTCTCCCTTATCTTCAGGAGGGAGAACTCATCTTCGTCAACTTCAAAAACAACAGCATTCAGTCTCTTCCCCTCTGCTATCTCTGTATTGAGGACAGTTCGATGTGTTTGGTCTATCTCATCCTTATAAAGGTTAAGTCTTGACGGTATGAGATTGAAGACTCTCCTGAATCCTTCTACCCAGACCTGTTTCGCCTCCCTTCCGGGCAGGGTCTTCTCGAATGAGTTCCTGTTAAGGAAGCTTCCGTATCCTATAACTTTCATTTCAGCTCACACTCAGGTCTATCTTGTCTGACGATCTTACGATAAGGCATGCATTGAGATTGTTTGTGTACTGGTTTATATTTGTTATTATCTTTTTCCCCTCTTCCTGGTCGTGGAATTTAGGCAGTCCCATTATTACTAGGTCTGTTTCCTGTGAATGTTTATTGATAATAGCCGGTAGTGTTTTCTTTTCCTTTATTATCTTCAGCTCTACATTCTTTATCCTCGATTCCTCGATTATCTTCTTCACTTTCTTATCATTCTTATCATTCTCTTCTTTCGCTTTTAATACTCTTATCTTAGGCTGGTTTTCTTTCCATCTATTTGATTGTGAGATAAGATATGCGAGGAGGACCATGAAATTTCCATTGCTGGCACTGTTCCACCAGACATCAATGGTCCTGTAATTGCTGAAGCCCTCGTTGTTACGGAAGATAATAACATTCTTCCCGAGGTTTACAGCTTCAGGGACGATTGAGCTCAGCCTGAAATCCGAGTAATAGTCGAGCATTATCGTATTGAGGGAGAGATTCCCTATTGTCTCGCTCTGCATGAGATCTCTTATTGTACCAAGATAATCCTTGGTCATTATAACTCTCGGGAAGATCTCAAGTTTCTCCTCTTCAACTTTCTTCTTGAACTCATCCTGTTTCTCTTTCCATGAGTCAGGGTTTTCCTTTATATCTCCTTTTATTAGGTGATAGAGCTTTGTTATCGACTTCTTGTTGCTTATCCAGCCAAGGAGGTGTCCCATGGTCTTCCAGTTCCTCTTCTGGGTACTGAAGCTGAGGATGGTCGGCCTGTAGTTCTTACTGGATTCTTCGTTCTTTTCTGCTCTTGAAAGGGCTTTCCTCAGGAACTCAAACAATACACCTGACCAGACACCTTCTATATTCCCTCTTGATTTTTTCATCGCCAGGTAATTGTAAAGCATGATCTGGATAAAGACTACGCTTATCATGATGAAGGGATTGAAGAGAAACATCACGAAATAACAAGAGAGCATACCGAGGAGGGAGACGAGTATAGGTGGATTGAAAGAGGGTCTGAAACTCGGGTTCTTAGAGAGTTTTTCAAAGAAGGCTGAGCCGTTGACCCATCCGTAGACAGCAAGGAAGAAGATAGAGACTATCTTCGAGACTGTTTCCAGGCTTCCCATGAGTATTATCGCATACCCAATGAGTGCGCTGAATATCAAAGCCACCCTTGGTTCTGTCTTATCTTTCCCGATGGTCTTTCCGAGGAAGTCCGCTTTCCTGTTGAATAACTTGTCCTTTATCATCGCCCTCAAAGTCCTCGGGGCAGTCATCATAGTACTTAATGCTGAAGAGGATGTTGCCACGACAACACCAAGAGTGACAATTGCCGGGATAAGGGCTGCCTTCTCTATTATATGCTTGTCTACGAATAATGTTTCTGGGGATGCAAGAGTGGTCATTTTGAAGGCCAATGCGAGGTATATGATCATAGTGAAGATTATGGAGATGAAAGTCCCTTTGACTATACTTTTCCTGGGGTTCTTCAGGTCCCCGCTCATACCTACGCCGGCGCTTATCCCTGTGACTGCCGGGAAGAATGTCGCAAAGCCTACCCAAAACCCTAATCCCGGAGAGGCTGAACCACCTTCAGCCGCGCCGGTTCCGGGAGCAAGGAATATCGAGACGAGCGAGAGCAGGATGATGAAGAATATGATGTATTGGATCCTTATTACAGATTTTGCTCCTCTAAAGGTTATCAGGAAGACCAGTGTGAAAGCGATGAGAGCGAGGGTCATCTCCGGGATAATTATATCGAACCTTGCCAGTATACCGGCGATAGCTCTTGCAAAAGCTATAGTATAGAAGGCTGTCGAGATTGTCTGGGCCAGATAGAGGAGTATGCCTGTGCTTCCACCGAAAGCTTTTCCCAAGCTTCTTGATATGAGGTAATAGAATCCACCTTCCTTCACTTTAGTGTTGGTTGCGATGGCAGAGATAGAGAAGGTTGTTGTAATGGTAATAAGATGGGCTATGAGTATAATCAGGAACATCTCTCTGATACCTACCCCTCCCAGTACATAAGGGGTAATGTAATACATCACTGCTCCCAGGATGGCAAGTGTGCTGGGCAGGAAGACGCCTGAAAAAGTATTGAATCTGTTGACCATTACAATCTCAGCTTTATGTTTATCATTTAAAAATCTTTGTTTTTGTATATGTTCTCATTAGGTCTTTGGCGTCTGTTTACAATAACATCAGTGTTCTGTAGGATGTACAGAGCTGCATTATTGTCCTTGGTTCCTTTGTCAGTTTCCTTTCTGTCGTTGTATTCATCGAGGATCATGTTGAAGAAGTTTTCTCTGGAAAGGTTCCTGTATCCCCTGCTTTTCAGTTCCAATGCCGCTGTTTCTTCATTTCTGCTTATGGTCCTGATATGCCTTGATCTTTGATCTATCTCTTCATTTATCTCTCTGGAAAGGTCAAGATCGGTCTTCTTGCCCTGTTCTTTCCATGAGATGTAATTGTCAAGCTTTTTTGTAAGGTAATCCATGAATCTGGCCTTTGTTCCTTCGGGGTTATCGAACCGGAATACATTATAAGACCAGGCAGTATAATCAGCCAGTTCTTCAGGGGAGGTCTTATCAGAGAGACTTTCGTAAAAATCAAGGAGTTGCTTGATCCCCTTCGGGCCTTTTATGTAGGTATCGTTTTCCTCGATGATGTCTCCGTTATCGGGGTCGTTGATATGCCTCTTGATATTGATGCCTTCTCCTTCAGTCGTCCTGGTTTCTATAGAGTTCTGCTCAACACCTGTTGTTTCTTTTATGATCCTGTCCTCAAGGCTCTGGAGAGCCACTATTGAAGCGTCTTCTGGTTCTAAAAATTCGGAATAGCTTTCTTTGGTCTCTTTGTAGAACTTGAAGCTTTCAGGGAAAGACACATTGTAGTTTTTTGCCAGATTCCTTATAGCAGGGGTAATATTTTTGGTTCTGGCTGCATCGCTGAAGTTTTTCTCTGTCATGATCGTTATATCTTTGCCCATATGTTACCGGCAGGTAATGAATGGTTATAAACTTTATTGTAAAAGAATATATAATATCTGTTTATATGGTCTCTGATTGATAGTTTTGGAAGATAGATATAATTTATGTGCCCACGGGGATTCCTCACGTAAGTATTTCACACTTACAATCTAGTGTACTATCATGCTACACAAGGTAGCATACAGGACTCTTTAAGAAAACTAAGAAACAATAAGAATGGGCCCACGGGGATTCCCCACATAAGGACTTTGTCCTTATCATCCTGAGCTCTTTTGTACATGAAACCGAGAAACAATAAGAATGGGCCCACGGGGATTC
>JBNJDG010000010.1:0-27083 GCA_051819665.1 Nanobdellota archaeon | reverse complement strand
CCTCATGGGTGGGCGGAAGTCTACTTTCCCGGGAGAGGCTGGATCCCCTTCGATGTGACCTTCGGTGAATTCGGTTATGCCGATGCGTCTCATATAAAGCTAAAGACCTCCCTTGATTCAGATGAGTCATCTGTGGATTATGAATGGAAATCCCGTGGCGTGGATATCAATCCTGAACCTATCGATTTTAATGTTGAGGTACTTGAATCTGAGGGTAAGGTGGAGGATCAGTTCGAGTTCAAGGCGGGGATAGCCAAGGAGAAAGTGGGCTTCGGTTCCCATAACCTTGTCTATGCGAGGGTAAGCAATCCCAATGATTATTATGTGCCTGCCCATCTTCTTATATCAAGGACGGAGGAGTTCGAGACCGACGGGAATTCGAGAGAAGTGCTTCTCCCTCCTGATTCTGAAGCAGAATTGTTCTGGCTCCTGGAATTGGATGAGGATCTTAAGGAAGGTTATTCTTACCAGTTCTCGGTAGAAGTATACTCTCTGAGGAACCAGTCGGAGAAACTGACCTTTGAGGCGAGGCAGGATTATCCTGTCTATGGTGAAGATGAATTCAGCAGTCTCATGGAAGGCGAGGAGAAGACAGAATACACACACAATGTGACCATGGACTGTAATTCCAGAGAGTTTTATTATTTCTATGATGATGTTACTGTAGACTGTAAGGTGAAGAATAAAGGTAATGTTCTTCAGGAAGACCTTGAGCTTTGTGTTGATGACTGTACCGTTTTCGATCTTGGTATATCTGAGCAGAAGAATCTCACGGTGAATCTTTCCTTCGATAAGGAGGGTAATTATGAGAAGTCTTTCCTTCTCGAGAACGATAATGTCAGGATATTCGAGAAACTGCCTGTCAGTGTCTATGATAAGCCCAATATAACTATAGAGGACCTAAGTTATGATGAGAAGATAGATTATTCGGGGAATTCGACTATAAGCTTCATGGTTGAGAAGAACTCCCTCTCTCCGGTGAAGGATGTCAAGGTCATCGTCTCTACAAACAATGTGGATAAGGTCTGGAAAGAGGACAATATAACGAGGCACAACTATAAGGTATTCCTTGATAACTCCGATTTCGGGAGGAAGAACGAGTTCGTGGTGAAAGTTCTCTATGAGGACCTTAATGGAAGGAGATACGAAGTTGGCAGGGAATTCGTCATAAAGATGGATGATCCTGATCTGAAGGAAAAATTATTGATAACCTTCAATGACATCCTCCATTTCATAGACCGGTATATAATATTGAGCACACTCATCATTGCTTCTATTGTATTCTTCCTTGTCAGGTGGATGGTTATGTCCGGCAAGAAAGAGACATCCGATGAGAAGCGTTATGAGGAGAAGGTCAGCAAAGAGTCAGATAAGGAGTTCATAAAGGATATGGAAAAGGAGGAGGAAGAGGATAAGAGATTATTCAAGTAGAAGCATGTCTATGTTCCTGAACTGTTTATATCCTTCTTTCTCGTTGATCTTTCTCGCTTCCCTGAACTCTTCGTCGGAAGGCTGCCTGTTAAGACCGTCAACGAATCCGCATTTGTTGCACTGTCCGCCTTCAGGAACCTTATTGCCGCAATTATCGCATTTTTTCTGTGCCATAGCCTAAAGTCAGGCCGGCCAGGTATTTATATTTTGTGTTATCCCCCGAGTAATCTTTCAAAAAATATATAAAGGAACTTATGGTTATACGCCTGGAGGGGGTGTTAAAATCAAGAAAAACACAATATTTTGGATAGTAATCGGAGCAATAATAGTAGTGTTTGCATCGCAGTTCCTGTTCAGCGGTAATCAGGCACCAACAGGGACAAGCCCGACATCTTCAGGAGAAGTATCCGGAGATAAGGGAGAATTTGCAGCATGCCTGACTGAGAACGGAGCGACCTTTTACGGCACTAATACTTGTTCTCACTGCCAGACACAGAAGGAGATGTTCGGGTCTTCTATGGAGAATGTCGATTTCATCAACTGTAATGAGAACAGGCAGGAATGTCTGAGAGAAGGCATAGAAGCTTACCCGACTTGGAAATTTTCTGATGGCACAAGCAGGAGGGGCGTCCAGCCGCTCGAGAGACTAGCTTCGAAGACTGGTTGCGAGCTTTAAGGAGGTAATAATATGGCAGTCGTGAAAGTAGGTAAGGATAATTTCGATAAAGAGGTCAAACAGAGTGATCTGCCCGTGGTAGTTGATTTCTGGGCGGAATGGTGTGGCCCCTGTAAGGAGATGGGACCTGTTTTCGAGGAGATCTCATCAGATTATGAGGGGAAACTCAAGTTCGCCAAGGTGAATGTCGAGGAGAACCAGCAGATCGCTTCTGATGTAGGGATAATGGGGATTCCCTGTCTTATAATCTTCAATGAGGGTGAAGAGGTGGACAGGATCACAGGTTTCTCTCCGAAGGATGTTCTGAAGAAGAAGATCGATGAGATCCTGAATAAGATATGAATTTTTTCTATTTCTTTTTTCACATTTCAGAAAGTATTTAATAATAGGTTAACATACAAGAATGCAGATTGTCTCAGGAGGGATAAGAATGTCGAATTTTAATAATGCCGCAAGGCTGTTCAAAGAGGCTGTAAAGGATGTTGATATAAGTGATGGAGAGGTAGAGCTTCTGCTCAATCACAATCGTATAATAAACGTCTTCTTCCCGGTCAGGTTATCAGACGGGAGCATAAAGATCTTCGAAGGCTACAGGATCCAGCACAACAATGCGAGAGGTCCTTATAAGGGAGGTATAAGATTCCATCCTGAGGTGGATATGGATGAAGTGAAATCACTCTCATTCTGGATGTCCATCAAGACCGCAGCTGTAGATATCCCTATGGGCGGCGGGAAAGGAGGCATAAAATTCAACCCGAAAGATTATTCAGAGGAGGATATAGAGAAGATATCCAGGGCTTTCGTGAGGCACATAGCTGATCTTATTGGCTCGGATAAGGACATCCCTGCTCCCGATGTATATACGAACCCGAAGATAATGGGCATAATGCTCGATGAGTATAATAAGGTGACTGGTAAGAATGATCCTGCTGCTTTCACGGGCAAGGATCAGAAAGACGGAGGCCTTACGATGAGGGGTTACTCCACATCCATGGGGGGAGCTTTCATACTCAGGAAGATAATGAAGGATGAAGGTAAAGATCCCGGAGATGTAAGTGTTGCTATCCAGGGTATGGGCAATGCAGGCTCCAACATGGCGAAGCTCCTCTCTGACTGGGGTTACAGGATAGTCGCTCTGAGTGATTCGAAAGGCGCCGTTTACAATAAGGAAGGTATTGATGTAGAGAAAGCTATAAAGCACAAGAAAGAGAACAGGACAGTCAAGGGCCTTGAGAATACTGAAGGGATTACGAATGAAGCTCTCCTCGAGATGGATGTGGATGTGCTTGTGCCCTCTGCTCTGGGAGGTGTAATAACAACTGATAACGCTTCCAATGTAAAGGCGGATTATGTCATCGAGCTCGCTAACGGCCCCACTACTAACGAAGCTGATGATATGCTTTATGATAATGACGTGATGGTTATACCGGACGTGCTTGCCAATGCTGGCGGCGTTGTAGGGAGCTATTTCGAATGGAGGAACAACAAGCAGGGCCTCGGGGAGAATGAGGACAAGGAAGTGAAGGAGCTTGAAGATGTTATGCTCAGGGCTTATGATGATATGAAGAAAACTTCCTTCGATAACAAGTGTTCTTTGAGGAATGCTGCATACATCCTGGCTTCGAAGAGGATCATAGAAGCCGAGAAGAAGAGGGGAAATATCTGAGCCCGGTAATTATTTATATCATTTTATTCCTTATTAACTTATGGGGCTTGATGGACAGGTTCAAGGGGCTTTAGCTTATCTTAAGAATAAGGATGCAGGAGGGTCTTACTTTTGCAGCCTTTCACATGATAGGAGGATAAACTCTCCTGAGCCTGCTCCTAAAGAGATAGGTTCTTCAGTTTTAGTTCTCCGGACAGCTTTGGCGAGGGATGGTCATTCTTCAACTAGGAAGAGGGTTGTCGATCATATAAGGAGTAATATGAATGATGATTTTTCGGTGCATTTTTTTGAGGATAAGAGCCTCTTACCTCCAGATGCGGATACTACATCTTTTACCCTCTCTACATTGATTGAATCGGGTGATCTGGATAAGGAAGATTTATCCGATATTGCTTGGAAGATTGCTGATAATAAAGATAACGGCAGGATCAATGTCTATTTCCATCCTGAACAATATTCCAGAAAGAACAGATTTGATGAAGTGGCTTTATCTAATATATGTCATTTTCTTTATATGAATGGTTTTGAGAATGAAGCGGATGAACAATTGAAGGAAATAACCAGGTTTTTCAAAGAGGGAAGGTTTTCAAAGGGCTCTAGGTATTATTTTTCCCCCGATGCAGCAGTATATTTTGCAAGCAATCTTACGTCTTTTTTCTCTTCCGAAAGCGAGTTCAATCGACTGCTCAGGGGGATTAATGGAAGAAGATTGGGTAGAACAGATCATCCTCTTGATATGGCTATGAGGATAACTTCCGCATACAGGCTCGGCTTGAAAGATAAGGTTGATTCTAAGAGGCTCAGTGATTTACAGAATCCTGACGGGAGCTTCCCTGCAGACTCAATATACAAGTATGGCAGCAAGGATGTGTATTTTGGAAGCAGGGTAATCACGACTGCCTTTTCAGTAGAGGCCTTGGTGAATGCAAAAAGGTGACTTATTTTCCTGACTAAGTGAGTATGACTTCCTTTTCGTTTGTGAACATAGAAATCTTCTCCCTCTCTGACTGATTGTGATTTTCATTATCCCTTTTTCTCACAACTCCAGCACCTTTTTAAATGAGTTGTGACTAACTCTTACACAACCGAATACTACACACGAGGTGATGATTTATGACAGTAGTACATTTGAACAAAGAAAACTTCGACAAGGAAGTAAAACAGAGTGATCTGCCAGTGATAGTTGATTTCTGGGCAGACTGGTGCGGACCGTGCAAGATAATGGGTCCTGTCTTTGAGGAGGCATCGAAAGATTACGAGGGAAAGCTCAAGTTCGCTAAGGTGAATACTGAAGAGAACCAGCAGCTTGCTGCTGACAATGGTGTGATGAGCATCCCCACGATGGTCATCTACAAGAAAGGTGAGGAAGCTGACAGGATAGTCGGAGCCATGTCCAAGGACGACTTCAAGAAAGAGATAGACAAGAGACTTGAATAGATGAGTGATCAGAGTGAAAGGACTTTATCATCATATACTGAAGAAACTCTCTCATTTCCAGGTTGAGAGGCCCTACCTGAGCCTTCTTATTATCCTGACTTTGACTATTGCGATAGTAGGAGGGGTATCCCAGGTGAGGACAGTCGCATCATTAGAACAGATGATGCCTCCTGAGGTAGAAGAGATAAAGGCCTTCAACACTCTGAGGGATAACCATATGGGTCAGGACATGATCGCCGTTGTCCTTGAGGTCGACAGGCAGAGTTCTGACCCTGGTGGTGTCTTCGATATGACTGACGAGCGTGTAAAGGACTATGTCTCTCATATCGATGAGCTCATCTCATCCGAGCCTGACGTGATAGGGACACACTCGATGCTCGATGCAAGGAACGAAGAGCAACTCTCCAGGTATCTTAGCCATGACAGATCGAAGACTATTCTCCTGGCGACAACTGATGTGAGTGCTGACGACCCGAGGATGAACCTCCTCTCAAGGAAGATCAAGAAGGATGTTGAGAGTGCAGGGACTCCCCCTGGAGTTAAGGTGAAGTTCACAGGGACACCTATAATCCAGCAGAGACTCGGTGAGCTTATCGCTCAGGATCGTTCGAATACTCAGTGGATATCCACCCTGATGGTCTTCATAATAACTATGCTGATCTTCGGTACTATAACCAGTGCCATCGTGCCAATACTTGTTGTAACAGTAAGCGTCAACTGGCTTTACGGCACGATGGGTTATACCAATCTTCCAATATCAACACTGGCGGGAGGGGTAGCTGCGATGGTCATCGGTATAGGTATAGATTTTGCCATCCATATCATGAACAAGTTCAGGTATGAGAGGAAGAAAGGTTATACTGTAAGGCATGCTGCCGAGATGGCTGTTGTTGACACAGGTACTGCATTGACAGCTACATCGATAACCACCATATCCGCATTCCTTGCTTTTCTCATTGGTGTTATGCCTGAGATGGGAAGGTTCGGTGTACTGATGGCCATAGGTATAGGGTATTCCCTGGTCTTCTCATTGTTCGGCCTGCCTGCGTTATTGGTGGTGGAAGAGAGATTGATATATTGGCTGAAGAAGAGGCTTAAGTTCGGAGTGGAAGGAGAATTACGTCTTGCGACAGATAAGGAGAAATGTGAGAAGTGATTATGATGTTAGAGGATATTGCAGAGAGGTTGGCGAAACAGCAGATAAAGAGGCCGCATCTGTTCATAGGCATCTTCATACTCATAACCCTTGTCATGATACCAGGTATATTCAATCTGGTAGGTAATATAGAGCCTTCCCTCGAGAAGGTACTTCCCGATGATATAGAGGAAGTAGAGACCATGAATCAGATGAGGGAGGATTTCGGTGCGGATATGATGTATGTCCTCGTCTATCCCGAATCTCCGGTCCATGATGTGAGGAATCCTGATTTCCTGGAATATCTTGACCTGATAAAGCAGAAAGTGTCAGAGAATGAGTATATAATGAATGTTGAGACCCTTGCCGATATCACTGAAGGTAATTCATTGAGTGAAGTCAAGTATAACTTAAGGGAGAATGATATGGCATCGAGGTACGTGAATTCTGCTTATTCGATGTCTGTGATACATATAAAATCCGATACAGGGGCTTCTGCGGAACTTATCAATCAGGTAGTAGAGAGCCTTGAGAAGGACATAGCTGACCTGGAATCACAGAACCCGGGAGCGAGGACAGAGATCACCGGATTTAATGCTATTGACAAGGCCACTTTCGAGGTCATAATGTCTGACTTTGCGAAGATAACCCTTTTCAGTATGTTGTTCGTGGGGATTGTGGTCTTCCTTACTTTCAGGAGGCTTGGGAAGACAATGCTTCCCCTGTCAGTCCTTATTGTTGCCCTTCTATGGACAATGGGTCTCGTAGGCTATCTCGGCCTTACGATAACAGTCGTCTCCATGGTAGCAGCGGCGATGATAATGGGCCTTGGAATAGATTTCGGTATCCATCAGGTCCATAGCTATTTTGAGAAGAGAAAAAAGATGGACAAGAAAAGATCACTTATAGAGACAGTGAAGGAGCTTCTCAGGGCGATGCTCGGTGCATCTCTTACTACGAGTGCGGGTTTCCTCGCACTATTGTTCGGTGTGCTTCCGGCGATGAAAGTCCTGGGAGTGATGCTGGCTATAGGGATCCTGTTCACTCTGACCGGTGCAGTATTCCTGCTGCCGGTACTTATTTACACTTACGAGGTGAGAAGATGAGAAAGATGATTTTAATGATGGTTTTGGTTTTTGCAATCATGGCTACGGGTGTTGATGCGAGGCTTGTAATGGACAATGTGCATTATGACCCTGCTGTGATTGCCAGCGGTGACGAGGTTGACATAGTGGTGAGGTATCATCATGAGGCGAATTCGTTCAGTGATGACAGGATAAACAATCCCGATTACGAGTTCAGGGTGACCCTTGAATCTGATGATGAACTTACTGAGAAGTTTGTTACTCTCCAGGACACGGAAGGTAACCAGCTTGGAGGGGCTATTTATGCAGGTGGTCATTATAACAAGAAGTTCAGGGTCAAGGTGAATAATGATGCTCCTGCAGGCAACTATGAATTCAGGCTTGTCGGGCAGTGGTATGAGAACGGAGAGCCTCTGGACTCTGAGAGTTTCATAAGGTTCAGGATGCCGGTGAAAAAAGAGGGCATTATCCTCGACTTATCCACGATCGAGACACAACCTGCGGAGGTAAGGCCGGGGGATAATTACGTGAAAATAGTCTCTTTCGTCGAGAACAGCGGAGAGAAGGATGCTAAATCGGTCGAGCTGGATCTTGATCTCCCGGAAGGCATGGAAACCTCATATGCAGGGGATAACAGGCGCTGGGTAGGGATGGTCAAGGCCGGCCAGAAGAAAGAGATAACTTCCTTTGTCGATGTTGATGATAAGATAGAACCCGGCAGGCACACACTTAAGTATGATTTTGACTACATGGACCTTGACAATAACGAATATTCGAAGATGACTCAGATCCCTTTCAGGATCAAGCCGAGGCCTTATCTTGAGGTAACCTCTTCAGATGGCAGCTCTCTTGCAGGGAATTCGGGAGAGTTAGGGATTACTGTGAAGAATACGGGTACTGAAAGTGCAGAATCCGTGGATGTGAGGTTATTGAAACAGAACTCCCAGCCATTCGATTTTGATGTGAGGAGCAATTACCTAGGCGAGCTGGAACCGGGAGAGAACGGTACAGTTATGTTCGATATAGATGTTATGAGAGATGCGACGATCAGGGAGCATGATTTCAAAGTCCTGATAAGATCGAAAGGTGATAGTGACGAGGGTGACGAAAACATTTATACATATGCGAGGAGAGCTGAATTTGATGTTACAGGTGAAGCCCCGAATCCTTATCTGAGGATGGGGCTGGGCGCTTTCGCTCTCGTCATGGTTGCAGGCATAGGCAACCAGATCTTCAAGAGAAAGAAGAAGGGTGCTAAAAGATGAACAGGCTGAGATTTGCAATTGGGTTGATGGTGCTCATATCTGCTGTGCTGGTCTATTTCCATTCCATATACTGGATCTTCTTCACAGCATTTATAGGGCTGAACATGATGCAATCGTCATATACGGGCTTTTGCCCTCTTGAGAAGGTGATAGGATGAAAGCGAAAGTTGAGGTCTTCACCTCTCCCACCTGTCCTCATTGTCCTTCGGCAGTCAAAGTGGCTAAAGAGATCACTGCCGGGAGGGAGGATGCTGAGACAGAAGAGATGAGTGTGGCTACAAATGAGGGAAGAAGTAAGGCACAGAAATACGGGATAATGTCCACGCCTACATTGATCATAAATGGTCCTGAACATCCTGAACCTATCGGGATGACAGGCACTCCTTCGAGGAACGGTCTTTCAAAAGCTATAAATATAAGTTTAGGCAGGGAGAGATGGGAAGAGAAGAAGAAGGGCTTGTTCGATAAGTTCATGGATTTATTCGGTGATTAAAATAATAAGTTTTGCATGCAAACAGATAGAGCTGAAGGATCTTGTGATGTGTAGCTTCGAGCTTAACAAGACAGATTACAGGCTCTTCATGTTCATGCTCGGCAAGGACCAATACCTAACTACATCAGAGATAGCTGACCTGATGGGTCTTGACAGGAGCTCAGTGCAGAAGTCCATAAAGAGACTTACTGAGAAGAATCTTGTTCTCAGGAAACAGCAGAACCTCGACAAGGGCGGTTATATTTTCTCCTACATGATCAAGGATAAGAAGGATATAAAGGATCAGATGCTCAGCATGATAAACAACTGGAAGAGCATGGTCGAGAAAGAGATAAATAACTGGTGATCAGAGATCCAGAGCCATTTTCTTAAGTGAGGTATAGCCTGCTTTCTTCGTTATGAAACCGAAATATCTTTTATTGATGGTCCTGAAACCGAGGCGTTTGTATAATCTCTCTGCTTTTGGATTGGTATTGACAACATTCAGGACGAGCCTCTTATAGGATCTTCTCTTTGCGATCTCTCTCGCTTTCGCTATGAGCTTAGTGCCTATACCTCTTCCTCTCTGCCCTTCATCCACAGCAACAGCGTCTATCTTAAGCTCGTCTTTATGCAGGGGCAGTATGTCTGAGAACAGGGACCATAATCTCCTGAACAAACCTCCGAAGATACCGAATTCCTGAAGGAAGCTGTTAAGACGGTAATTTATAAGTCTCCTTTTCTTTGACTGAAGGCCGAGAACGCCGATGACTTTCCCGTCCTCAAGAGCATAAAGGCCTGACCTGAAATCCGCCCCCTTCTCATATATCTTCATCGCCTGTTTCTTCGAGCTTGGTAGGAACTTCAGCCTTTCCTTCTTGAAGAAAGCATCATGGTATATCTCAAGAGCATCCTTTCTCATCCTCTTCGGAAGTCTGCTTATTATCTCCATATTACTAAAGATAAAGTGATACATTATAAATTTTATGGATGATTGATTTTCAATAATTTTATTAAGGAACATCTCCTGCTTACCTGTATATGTTCGTCCACAATCTCGACCCTACTATATTTTCCCTGGGTCCAATAGAGGTAAGATATTACGGGCTTGTATATGCTCTCGGCTTCCTTATAGCCTATTGGCTCTTAAGGAGGTACAGGGATGATATAGGCTTGAAGGAGAAGGATATAGATACTCTGCTCGTCTATCTGATGATAGGCATGCTCGCAGGGGCGAGGATTTTCGAAGCAGTATTCTGGCAGCCTTCCTATTACCTGTCTGATCCGTTGAGGATATTCTATATCTGGGAAGGCGGAATGGCTTTCCATGGAGGGCTTATAGGCATGGGCATAGGTGCTTATATCTTCTCGAGGAAGAAAGGGAAGAGTTTCCTGAGGATAGCTGACCTGCTCTCTTTACCGGGTGTACTTTTTTTAGGCATTGGGAGGCTGGCGAATTTCGTCAACGGAGAGCTTCCCGGAAGGATAGCGGAGAATCTTCCCTGGTGTGTGAAGTTCCCTTACCATGAAGGCTGCCGGCACCCGTCACAGTTATATGAGGCATTTAAGAGATTCCTTGTTTTCGGTATCCTTATTCTCCTGAGAAGGAATGCGTGGAAAGCCGGTTTCATATTCTGGAATTTCTTGTTCCTTGATAATCTGGGCAGGGTGATAACAGATATCTGGAGGGATGATCCTTCAATTCTCCTCGGTTTTAACATGGGGCAGCTCCAGAGCCTTGTATTTGCGATAGTTGCTTTATATTTCATATTCAGGAACCACAGGGATGATCTGAAAAGCCTTTTCTCTTTGAAGAGGAAGGCAGATTAAGGTTTGGTTTGTTGACATGAGGAATTGATGATGAAAAGACCGTTGATTGTATCGTTTATTCTTGTAGCAGTGGTTTTGTCCCTGCCTCTCCTCTTTCCTAATGAAGAGGATGTAAGGAAAGACAGGTTCTCCGGCAGGTTCTATCCTTCACTCGGACTTGCTGATAAGGTTGACTCTCTCCTTGAAGGGAGAACGGACAATGAGGTGAGGGCATTGATAGTGCCTCATGCAGGTTATGCTTATTCTGGTGATGTGGCGGGCAAAGGCTTCTCAAGGATCAGCGGGGATTATGACAGGGTCATTCTCATAGCCACAAATCATAATGCGGAGGCTTCTTTCAGGGGCATATCTGTCTCCAATAAGAGCGCTTATGAGACACCTCTCGGGAATGTGAAATTATCATCCCTGAGCCGGAATCTGAGAGAGCATGATCTATTCACTCATGATGAGAGAGCTCACCGGTCTCATGTGATAGAGGTTGAGCTTCCATTCCTCCAGAGGAAGCTCGATGATTTCTCTATAGTCCCTATGATTACGAGCAGGCTTGACAGGGGAGAGATAGAAGAAGCAGCTAAAATAATAGAAGAGCATCTTGATGAGAATACCCTCCTTGTTGTAAGCTCTGATCTTTCCCATTATCACACTTACTCGGAAGCAAGGGAACTTGATATGACATGCATAGATACACTGCTTAACGAAACCCCTATAAAGTGTGAAGCCTGTGGCATCTATGCTATAAAGATCATTGACAGGATAGCTGAACAGAGAGGCTGGTCACCTGAGCTCATAGATTACCATAACTCAGGGGATGTGGCCGGCAAGATGTCCAGTGTGGTCGGCTATGCTTCTCTTTCCTACAAACAGGAGAAAGATCTCGGGAAACTTGAGCAGATAGCCCGGGACAGGCTTAGGTCCTTATTCAGTGAGAGCTCTTATGAGCCTGAGAATATATCTAAGAAGATGAAAGAGGAGAGGGGCTGTTTCGTTACTCTGTATAAGAACGGCCGCCTCAGAGGATGTACAGGGGATCTTTATCCTGAGAATGAACTTTATAGGTGTGTTTTGGAGAACGCGAAGAATGCGGCTCTTCATGATAAAAGGTTTGATGATCTGGAAGAGTCCGAACTTGATGATATTGAGATCGAGATAAGCATCCTTACCAAACCTAAGGGTGTGGATAAGCATGGGGAAGAGCTTCTTGACCATCTTAATGAGAGCCATGGGGTGATTCTTGAGAGAGGTTTCAGTTCCGCCACTTATCTCCCGTCTGTCTGGGATAAGATGGATGATGGGGAGACATTCCTTTCACGTTTATGCACGAAGGGGAACATGGAAGAAGATTGCTGGAAGGATCCTGATACGGATGTATATCTCTATACAGCAGAGATGGTCTGAGTGGGGTATTAAGAAATTAGAAACGCCGCCGCCCGGATTCCGGGGGAGCGAAGCGACCTTGGTACCAATAACGGAGTTATTGAGCATGAACCGGAGGTTCAAATTCGGTATTTAAGGAATTAGAAACGCCGCCGCCCGGATTCCCACATAAGGGCCTTGCCCTATATCAACCCAGGTACGATAATGCTACACAAGGTAGCATAATGGGACAGACGCCGCCGCCCGGATTTGAACCGGGATATCCCGAAGGAAACCTGCTCTCGAGGCAGGCGCACTACCAGATTATGCGACGACGGCATAACACTTCCGGAGAAAGAGAGCTTCTATTTATTATTTTTTACTTACAGAGTATTTTTTCACCATCTTCACAGGATGATAGCTTTCCTTGGCTTTCCTCATACCTGGAATGCCTATGTCCTGGCCTCTGTTAAGTAATTTAACATCTTCCGGCAGGTGTTTGCAGAATTCCCACAGGACATATTGATAAGCACCTTTATAGTTCCTGTCTGCTTTCTCGTAATGTTCGGCGAAAGTTCCTTCCTTTGTCCTCTCTCCTATCGCAAAGCCTACAAGCTCTTCATTGACTCTTACACATACACCCATAAGTTCGAGTTCTGAGAAATTGTCAAGGGCGATCTTCAGTGATTTGTCCTCATCTTTGATAAGCTGTTCATCAGGCATCATCTTATACCATCTTTCCTGAAGGCTCTTGAAATCCTCTTTCGTGAAATTGTCGAGGAAGCATGTTTGAGGGTTATTCTTCATGAACTTGTTGATATGCTGTCTCTTCTCCTCGAATTTTGTCCCTTTCAGCTCTTTCATCTCCTCTGCATCATAGACATAATCAAAGAGATCCCTCCTTTCCTCTATTTTAAGGCCTTCAAGTTCATCAGCCACTTCTTCAGAGACCTTCTCAAAATATCCTTCAGGATCATCATCTAATATCTCCTTTATCATCTCAGCCGGCTTTGGGCCGATGGGCTCATAATATCTGTCTTTATCCTTCACGATAAGATGGCCTTTATGCTCAGCATACACTATTCCTCTCTGTTCCTGCCAGCAGAATAGGGTGGTGAAATTCAGTTTCGATAATTCCTTTGGGTATTCCTTCAGGTAGCTGTTGAATAATTCCTTGTCTTCCATGCTGATCTCTTTGAATTCCATCACGCTGTAGAACTTGCATTTCATTAAAAAAGTTTGTGGAATCCTTTGCTCTCAATTATTCCTGAAGTAGTCTATGAACCTGTCCAGCAAAACTTCCATGCTTATATTATTCAGGTAACAGGATTTATCAACTCTCATTGATACGGGCTTTATCTCCGCTTTTGTATTATTTATGAATTCCTCTTTATCCTTTTCTCCTGTCTCACCATATAGGGGTCTTATCTCATTCATGTTGTACAGCTCTGCAAGACGGTCGGCAGTCTTTATCATATCGGCTGGAACCATGTCATAATCCTTTATATGGGACACGAGGTCTTTCCCGTTCATATTTTCCTGAGTATGATGCTCGATCTCGTCCATGTGCTTCTCCAGTATATATTCATCAAGTCCAGAAACTATGAGGGCCATAGCGAGCGGATCCTTCCCGAACTCATTATTGATATTATCTATAAGTGAATAGATCCTCTCTATATCGAATCTCTTAGTGTTCTCTATAGTGTCATGAAGGTTAGAAGCGGTTATTAGGTCATCTATATTATATGCCTTCCTGAATTCATCAGAGCTTTCGTTAAGCAGCCTTGCAGTAATGTATCCGACATTCGCTCCATGGACATACTCTGGAAAGTCATTGTTCCTGTATTGTCCTTTATGATTCTCCTGGGAAAAGATAAGAGATCTCCGGGCTGTACCTATGTCAATCTCATGATTGGTCCTGTTGTAGAACCTCGCAATCTCTCTGGCAATTTGCGGCTCATCCTTCTTCTTAGAAGCAATGCGTCTTATGTATTTCATCCCTTTTACTATTCTTAAGGTTGTTTTTTCCTCCATACTAAGGCCCGGTTCAGTGTCTTCCATTAACTCCTCTCTCATAGTTATAAATGGGAAGGAGTAATATATAAAATTATCTGCTCAATTCGTCAATAGCGTCCTGGACAAGTTTCACATACATCAGGCTTGGTCCTCCTCCCATCAATGCAGCTACCCAACTTGACTCGAGTATCTCTTCCTTTGTTGCGCCTTTATCCAGACAGTTCTTCACATGGATCGAGATGCACCAGTGGCACTGTGCTTTGACTGATAATGCTACTGCTATGAGCTCTTTAGTCTTTCCGTCAAGGGCCCCGTCTTTCTCCACTGCTGTCATGAACTCATGGAAACCTTTCATACTCTCTGGTGTAGCTTCCTTGAGCTTTTTCATGTTTTCTCCCTGATCATTCAGATAATCTTTTATCTCTCCCATTATATCACCTGTGTTTTTCTTCCGCCTGAAGGTTTAAAAAGATTATGAAAGACCCTTCATCAGAAAGATTATTATATGTGTTTTAGTCTTTGGATTAGGATGATAATCACAATAACCGGCCTTCCGGGCAGCGGGAAATCGACAGTGGCGAAGGAACTTGCCGATTCTCTCGGTTTCGGTTATCATTCGGTCGGCGGCCTGATGAGGGAGATCGCAGAAGAGAGAGGACTCACCCTCATGGAACTTGGTAAGCTCGCAGAGAATGATAAGTCGATAGATAAGCTTCTTGACCAGAGGCAGATTAACCTCGGGAAGGAGAAGGATGATATCATCATAGATTCAAGGCTCGGATGGTACTTCATACCCGGCTCTGTCAAGATCTTCCTTGACGCTGACCTTGAGGTCTCTGCGAGGAGGGTCTTCGATGAAAAGAGAGATGATGAGGGATACAATACCTCTTTTGAGAAGACGAAGGAGAACATGCTTGCCAGGATGGATTCGGAGAAGAAAAGGTATAAGCATTATTATGGTGTTGATTATTTCGATAAGGGCCATTATGACAAGGTCATCGACACTTCTGATAAGTCAATAGCAGAGATAGTTGAGAAGATAAAGGATTTTATAGCAAACTTTAAATAAAAGTTTTATAATAGAGATACTGGGTAATAATTATGTTAGAAACAAGAGGATGGATAAGTCTCATATTGGGTTTCATTACAACAGCATTCGGAGCGATTCCGCTATTGAACAACATTGGCTTGATAGGTTTTGATCTCCCTTTCAGCATAGTCGGTATAATTCTGGAGATATTGCTCATCATGGGCGGCCTGTTCCTCCTTTTCGACTCTGCTCACGAGGATAACCTGAAATGGGTCAGTGTGATTGTCGGCCTTATAATAATAATCTTGGGCGCTTTCCCCCTGGTTAACAATTTCGTCAACATAGGTTTTAGTCTTGGAGATGTTCTGGGGATAGCCATAGTAAAGAATATAATACTCATTGTCTCGGGAATACTCCTTATCTTTGGAGCTGGGGATTAGTCTTCTCCAGTATCTTCCCTTTATTTGTATAAACGCTGGAGAGCCTCTCGAAGAAAGATTTTTCCTTCTCCATCTCTACAATATCCACCCTGTCAAGTTCATTTTCAAGGTAGGACTCTGCATCCTCCATGGTTCCCAGTTCGTCAACAAGGCCTTCCTCTTTGGCTTCAGAACCGAGGAACCATTCTCCTGTCGCCAGCTCTTCCACTTCCTCTCTCTTCATCTCTCTGTTCTCGGCCACTTCGTCTATGAAGAAACCCTCTATTGTCTCAAGCTTATCCATCATCATGTCTTTCTCTTCTTCCGAGAGTTCCTTGAACGGAGAGCCCATGTCCTTATATTCTCCTGAAACGAGTCTCCTGTATGTCACATTATGATCCTCGAGAAGTCCTGAGAGCTCGAGATAGGAAGAAGTCACACCTATACTTCCTGTTATGGACATCCGGTTGGCTATGATATGGTCTGTGGCCGTAGCTACCCAGTAAGCACCTGAAGCTCCTGCATCCCTTATCGCAGAGACGGTCGTCATATTCAGGTCCTTAATCTTCTGCCCGATCTCATCGGAAGCTACAGGGGATCCTCCTCCTGAGTTTATCCTGAATATTATGGCTTCCATGCCCCTGTTCTCCGCCTTCTCTATAAGCTCTATGATCTCTTCTGAGCTTGTGACGGAAGAGAAACTGTCTCCGCCTGTAGTTGCTATCATCCCGTTAATGGATATCTCTGCCACATTACCCATCTCTTCTGTATTGAAGAAACCGGCGATGAAATTGCTGAGCAGGAAGAGCACGATAAGGAAACCCAGTACATATCCCCATCTCATACGACCTGCACCATCCTTAGGCCTGCTATCCTCTCTGAGAGTCTTCTCCCTGTCATTACCATGTATATCGGATCTATTAGCCATAACAGGATGAAGGGGAAGAAAGGAAATATAAAAACGTTACTGAGCAGATATTGCCAGAATCTGGGCCCTTCAGCCATTACCCTGAGACTCATCAGTCTCTGTCCCGGCGTCTGTGAGAACTTCCATTCAAGGATCGTGAAATAAAGTACGATGAGAAGTGAAGCGATAAACATCATTGTAGAGAGCTGATTCACCAGTCCGGGGCTTGACCGGAGGGTTTCTGTCAGTTCAGATATGCTGCCTTCACCTACTGTGTTCCTGATTATGGGCTGGAAAGCACTGAGGACGACAAAATCGACGATTATAAAATCTATGATGAAAGCTATGGCTCTCCTCAATAAGAAAAATGCTCCTAGAATCTTTTCGTTGGGATTATTGGATCTCAACCTTTTTCCCTACCGCCTGGCCGGGCATGCCTTTCTCGAAAACAACTCTCACTGCCCCGCTGTTGCCGTGGGAAGCTCTTACTTCTCCATTTAGCTCTTTCCCTGCTTCAGTCTTGTAGACTGTCTTCTTTCCCAGGAGTTTCTCTGCTTTCTCTTTGGTGTCAACATCTTTCACAGTAACTACCATGTGGCTGTCCTTCTGATGATGTCTTCCCATCCTGAAATTGGTGATTGTTCCTTCCATAGAGAGCTTGGGATTCTCATATCATTTAAAAATGTTTCTGTTGCTCTCCAGATTATGGAAATATTTATAAAATCTTTACCTCCTATATTATAATATGGCAGTCAGGGAAGTGACCGGTGATAATTATCAATATGAGTTTACCTGCAAGAGATGCGGTTCGCATTCTTTCAAGGTAGTCAGTGCCAGCCAGCATAAGTTCGGCGGTGCCGGTGTAGAACCTACCAAGGTAAGGGTATGCACCCAATGCGGATATGGTGAGGATGAGAGTGATTAGCCTGGTCTCAAAATAATCTTTCCTGTTTCTCTTTCATCTGAGGGGATTCTCTCTTTATCCATCTCATTATTATGTCTTTCAGATAGTTCATGTCTTTCTCATCAAGCTTCTTTCCTTTAGGGATCTTATGCCATTTTTCGATGCATTTCCTGCAGCATGTAGCGGTAGCATGCTGGGCTGTGAAGACAGGATGGCCTTTCCATGGTGTTTGCTTCCCGTCATTCGCGGGTCTTTCTCTTATGTTCTTATCAAGGAATTCATAAGCGTGCTTCTCTATGATCCCAAGGCCCTTCTTTTTTATATAGCTGGTGTCTTCCAGCCGGAATGAGCCCCTGAATCCTGACTTACCGAGTCTTTCCAGTATGTCCATGAATACGGGGGAGAGCCAGAGGAATATTAATCTATTGTCCGGGAAAGCGATAATCCAAAATATTTATAAATGCCTGTCCTTTCCCTAAGCCAGACCTATGATTGATGATGACATCAGAATGGTGTCTGAATGAGGTGCTAATTTTCTGCACGCTCATTGGAGGTAATTAGAATGGCTGAAGAAGTATCAAAAGAAACGATGGAAGCGGCCCTTGAGGCTGTAGAACTTGCAAAATCATCAGGAAAGCTGAAGAAAGGGACCAACGAAGTCACAAAATCGATTGAGAAGCAGAGGGCAAAGCTTGTCCTTGTGGCTAATGACGTTAACCCACCAGAAGTTGTAATGCATCTGCCACTCCTTGCTAAGGAGAAAGGTATACCCTGTGTAACAGCAGCATCCAAAGAGGAGCTCGGCGTTGCAGCAGGTCTTGGAGTAGGAGCAGGAAGCATAGCGATTGTTGAAGAAGGAGACGCAAAAGACAAGGTTAAACAGGTTGCGGAAAACCTTAAGTGATCAGAATGGCAAAGGACAATAACAATTCAAAATCAGTCTCTTTTTCGGATGCAGTCCCTGCAAGCGTTGAAGAGGTATTGGAGAAGGCCGGGACCCAGGGGTCAGTGACCCTTGTAAGGTGCAAGGTCCTTGAAGGCAGGGATAAGAATAAGATCCTCAGGAGGAACGTCAGAGGCCCTGTCCAGATAGGTGACACCCTTATGCTCAGAGAGACTGAGATCGAAGCCAAGCAGATGAAGCGTGGCGGAAGAGGTAAGGCTTAAAATGAAATGCAGCTTCTGTAGTAAGGAAATATCACCGGGTAAAGGCAAGATGTTCGTTAAGAAGGACGGTAAGGTCCTTTATTTTGACAGCAGGAAATGTGAGAAGAACATGCTTGAGCTGAAGAGAAAGGCAAGAACCACTAAATGGACCGAAGAGCACAAGAGGATAAAGGAGGAGGCAAAATGAAGATAGAGAGGACCCTTATAATAATAAAGCCCGATGCTCTTAACAGATCCCTTGTTGGGAAGGTCATAAGCAGGATCGAACAGAAAGGTCTGAAGATAATGGGGCTTAAGATGGCCCGTCTTGACGAGAAGACTCTGGATGAGCACTATTCGCATCTTTCTGATAAGCCTTTCTTCAAAAGGCTCAAGGAATTCATGATGCACTCCCCTTCTATACTGTTAGCAGTGGAGGGGCTTGATGCAGTAAGAGTGGTAAGGCAGCTTGCGGGAGAGACCCATGGTGCCAAGGCTATGCCGGGTACTGTAAGAGGGGACTTTTCTATGAGCACCCAGTCTAATGTAATCCATGCATCAGAATCAAAAGAAGTAGCAGAGGATGAGATTAAGAGATTTTTCAACGAAGATGAACTTTTTGTGTATGAGAGGGTCGATTTCGAGCTCTTATATGCGGATGACGAGAGAAGGTGATTATAAATGGCAAAGATGGTAGAAAGGGTAACTACAACGATGAAGAACCCTAAGAACATAAGGAATATAGCTATCTGTGCACATATCGATCACGGTAAGACCACTTTCTCGGATAATCTGCTTGCAGGCGCCGGCATGATGTCTTCAGACCTTGCAGGGGATGCCAGGCAGCTTGATTTTCACGATGATGAGCAGGAGAGAGGGATTACTATTGATTCAGCAGCTGTATCGATGGTGCATAAGTACAAGGATGAAGATTATCTGATCAACCTGATTGATACACCGGGGCATGTTGATTTCGGTGGTGACGTCACGAGAGCTATGAGGGCTGTTGACGGAACCATTGTGGTTGCCTGTGCGGTAGAGGGTGTTATGCCCCAGACAGAGACTGTTCTCAAGCAGGCTCTGAGGGAGAGGGTAAAACCCATCCTTTTCATCAACAAGGTTGACAGGCTCATTAAAGAACTTCAGCTCTCACCTGAACAGATGCAGGCAAAGTTCGTGAAGATCATCAACCAGGTGAACAAGATGATCGATGACCTTTCGCCTAAGGAGCTGAAAGGTAAATGGAACGTGAAGGTGGAGGATGGAACTGTATGTTTCGGTTCTGCTTTCCATAACTGGGGTATGTCCATGCCCTATATGAAAGAGAATGAAGTGAATTTCAAGGATATCTACGATGCTTATGAGCCGGGAGGAGACTATAATGAGCTCGCTAAGAAAGCGCCTGTTCATGAGGTCGTCCTTAACGCGGTAATCGCTCATCTGCCGAATCCGGTGGATGCACAGCAGTACAGGATCCCCAAGATCTGGCACGGTGATTCCGAGAGTGAATTCGGGAAATCCCTTGCCAAGGCAGATCCTAACGGGCCTGTAGCTTTCGTGATGACCAAGATCGTCGTTGATCCGCAGGCAGGTGAAGTAGCTGCAGGCAGATTGTTCTCCGGAACCATCAAGAAGGGCCAGAGGGTCCATCTGAATGTCGGTAAACAGGATTCGAGGATCCAGCAGGTATTCGTATATAACGGAGAGAAGAGAGAGATAGTGGATAACGTACCTGCCGGGAACATAATCGGGATTGTGGGTCCGAAAGCTTATCCCGGAGAGACGATAACAGAGGAGAAACAGGAACCTTTCGAGGCTATAACCCATATCTTCGACCCTGTCGTAACAAAGGCGATCGAGGCCAAGAATCCGGCAGATCTCCCGAAGCTCGTTGAAGTGCTTCAGCAGGTAAGCAAGGAAGATCCGTCTATAAAGGTAGAGATCAATGAAGAGACGGGCGAGCATCTCCTTAGCGGTATGGGAGAGCTTCATCTGGAAGTCCTTGAGAATAGGATCCTCCAGGAGAAGAATGTGCAGGTACAGAGTTCGCCTCCTATCGTGGTCTACAGGGAGGCCATAGAATCCAGCACGCCTTCGCCTTTCGAGGGGAAATCGCCGAATAAGCATAACAAGCTTTATTTCGTTGTCGAGCCTCTCCCAAAAGAGATAATGGATGCTATAAAATCCGGAGAACTTTATGAGGGAAGGGTCAAGAAGAAAGACCTTGAACTCAGGGACAAGCTTGTCTCTCTTGGGATGGATACAAAAGAGGCAGACAAGGTCAAGGATATTCATAATGGTAACATCTTCGTCGAGAAGACAAGAGGAGAGGTCCATATTGGAGAGATCATCGAGATGGTCCTCGATATGTTCGAGGATGTCATGAATTCAGCACCTCTTGCAGGTGAACCGGGACTTGGCATGAAAGTGAGCCTTGTCGACACGAAGCTTCACGAGGATGCTATCCACAGAGGTCCTGCTCAGCTATATCCGGCTGTGAGAGAAGGTATAAGGGGAGCTATAAAACAGGCGAAGCCAAAGCTCCTTGAGCCTGTGCAGACCTTGAGATTCGAGGCGCCTGAAGAGCATATGGGTGAGATATCCAAGCTCATCTCCAACAAGAGAGGACAGCTCCTTGATATGCAGCAGGAAGGCAAACTTACAGTAGTGAGAGGAAAACTCCCTGTGGCAGAGATGTTCGGCCTTACAAGTGAATTGAGGTCAGCCACCGGCGGAAGAGGTTCAAGTTCATTGGTGGACCAGATCTTTGAGAAGCTTCCGGAAGAGCTGCAGGAAAAAGTGATTTCCAGGATAAGGAACAGGAAAGGCATGAAACAGGAGGATGAGGAATCTGAGTGAGTCTTTCCGGGTTCCGCGGTTGTGATTTCAAATCATAACCTTTAAATATAAAAACAAAATCCCAGAGGTAACCTATTGGGATATAAGGAGGGGTCATAATGGCTAAGGAAAAAGAACACATGAATTTGGTTTTCATTGGACATGTCGATCATGGTAAATCCACAACAGTTGGAAGGATTATGTTCGACACTGGGTCAATAGACGAACAGACAATGAGGAGACTGAAGGATAAGGCAGCAGAACTTGGCAAGAGCGGATTCGAGTTCGCTTTCGCAATGGACGGCCTTAAGGAAGAGAGAGAAAGAGGAGTCACGATCGACCTTGCACACAAGAGGTTCGAGACTGACAAATACAATTTCACAATAATCGATGCACCTGGTCACAAGGATTTCGTGAAGAACATGATCACAGGTACATCCCAGGCTGATGCAGCAGTTCTTGTTGTTGCGGCTAATGACGGAGTTAACGCACAGACTCTGGAGCACCTGAGACTTTCCAAGGTCTTCGGTGTGAATCAGATGATCGTCGCGGTTAACAAGATGGACATCTCAGGGGTAGAATTCTCTGAAGACAGGTACAACAAAGTTGTAGAGGATGTCAAGAAACACGCTGCGCCTGCAGGATGGAATGTTGAGAAGCAGGTCAGGTTTGTGCCTGTAGCTGCTCTGACAGGAGATAATGTAGTTAAAAAGTCAGACAACATGTCCTGGTGGAGCGGAGGCACTCTGCTTGAGGAGCTTAACAAGTTCGAGCCTGTCCAGAGACCTACTGACCTTCCACTGAGGCTGCCGATCCAGGATGTTTATAACATCACAGGAATCGGTGTAGTACCTGTTGGTAAGGTTGAGACAGGTGTGATCAAGGTGAATGATAAGATCACAGTAGTTCCGGGCAGGGACGGAAAAGGCGCTTCCGGTCAGGTAAAGACCATCGAGATGCATCATTCCCAGCACAACCAGGCAGGTCCTGGAGACAATATCGGTTTCAACGTAAGAGGGATCGGTAAGAAGGACATTGCCAGAGGAGATGTACTCGGACATTCAGACAATGTGCCGACCGTGGCTACAGAGTTTACAGCTCAGCTGGTTGTACTCAACCATCCGAGTGTTGTGACTGTAGGTTATACACCTGTATTCCATGTCCATACAGCACAGGTGGCATGCCAGATCACGGAGATCCAGAAGAAGCTTAACCCGGCTAACGGCCAGGTTCTCGAAGAGAATCCTGACTTCGTCAAGAACGGCGATGCAGCTATAGTTAAGGTTAAGCCGACGACTCCACTGGTGATCGAGACACAGAAAGAGATCCCGCAGATGTCAAGGTTTGCAGTAAGGGACTCAGGTGCTACAGTCGGTGCAGGTATGTGTATCGACCTACAGAAGAAGGAGTAATTCCTTCTTTTTTTTAATTTGTAAGGGTAGAGAAAATGCAGAAAGCAAGAATAAAACTAGCAAGCACGGATATTGGTAAAGTAAACAAGGTCACTCAGGAGATTAGAGATATAGCTGATAAGACAGGAGTGGAGATGAGGGGACCTGTTCCTCTGCCCACAAAGAAGTTAAGGATTACCACAAGGAAATCCCCTGACGGGGAGGGTAAAGCTTCATGGGAAAGGTACGAGATGAGGGTTCACAAAAGGCTTATCGACCTGGGTGTTGATGAGAGGGCCCTTAGGCTGGTAATGAGAGTACCTATACCTGAAGGCCTTAACATCGAGATCGAGATGGTTGAGGCTTAAAAGGGCGTTCCCTTTTTCCTTTGTTCTTTAAGCGCTTCTACATACCAATCGAATTCATCAAGGAATTTTTCTATTCTCTTCTCATAAGCGGTTTCTATAGCATTACCTTTCTCATCAAAACTGTCCTGTACTTCAGACATGGGGAATATGCTTGAAATAGTAGGACAGCCGAGTTCCGCCAGGAGGGCTCTCAGATGTACAGCTGCTCTGACCCCTCCGAAAGACCCTGCCGAATAAGAGGCTATCGCACTCGGTTTGAACATATACTCCTTCTGGAAATGATCGAGCAGGTTCTTTAATGCAGGAGGAATGCTGTGGTTGTATTCTCCGCTCACTATCATGAAACCATCAGACTCATCCAGGATTTTCCCTATCTTTTCTATATCCTCTGGTGCTTTCTCAAATTCCTTGTACATCCTGTCAAGGAAAGGTATATCGTATTCTTTCGGATCGATCAGAGTGGCTTCATGACCTCTTTCTTTTACTTCATTCCTGATGAACCTTGCGGCCTTTATGCCTTGTCTTTCCTCTCTTACAGAACCATAGATAATAGATATTTTTGCCATTATACGAATCACTCCAAGGGGGTTGAAGTATTGGAGATATTTAAAGTTTATAGAAGATACTCTTTTATTAAGAAAAAGAAAGGGATAGCTCAGTCTCCGCATCCCTTCACTAATTTTCCGTTCTCGAACTTCACTTTACAGGCGCCTCCTCCGCCGCCTGAATCATCCTTTTCCACTTCCCCTTTATCATCTCTGGACTCTTCAACATCATAACCTTTTTTCATGGCGTGGAAAGGCGTAGTGAGGGTATTGTCTACCATGAATACATCGTCTCCTTTCATGATCCTCTCTTCACCACCCTCCTTGACCCTGAATAATTTGTCCTTATTCTCCTGGAACTCTGACATCTCTTTTGCGACGCTCAGGATCGGATACCTGCTGCCGTCCCTGTATATGGTGACTCCTTTGAGGCCGTTCTTCCAGGATCTGAGGTATACATCCGATATGGTCTCTGGTTCTATGCTTTCGGGAAGGTTTATGGTGGAGGATATGCTGTGGTCGATGTAACCCTGGCAGGTCCCCTGCATCCTTACCCTGTTCTCGGGTTTGATGAAATGGGATGTCCTGAAGAAATGTTCGGGAAGCATATCTTTCAGATCATCGGTGTTCTTGGCATCCTTCGCCTTCTCATTTAGGCCTTTCTCGTCCAGATAAGCCTGGACAGTGGAATGGAATACCTTGAATTTCTTATTGCCGAAGCTTTCTGATCTTCTCTCGTAGAAAAGGGAGAATATGGGTTCTATTCCTCCAGAGACTCCGATGTAATTCTTTTTCTCTCCCTTATACCCGAGGACGATATTGGATATCGAGCCAGTCGGTGCGATGGATGTAAGAGCTACATTCCTCAGCCCGTTCTCCTTTATCTTCTCCTTTACTTCTTCAGATAGCACTTCTTTGAAGAACTTTCCTCTGCTGTATTTATCGAAATCCCAGATGGGGACGGGACCCTTTTCACCTGCAAGCTCTGCGGAAGCTTCATAACAGGTGTTCGTGATGGTGTTCGTCACCTTCTCTACCATCTTCAGGCCTTCTTCTTCATCATAACCAATGCCCATCTGATTGAGCATATCTGCTATGCCCATAACACCTATTCCCAGCCTCCTTGTTTCTTTCGCAGCCTTCCTCTGTTTCTCGAGTGGATTCAGTGCAACGTTCCATGTTATGACATTATCGAGCATCCTTACGACATTCTTCGTAGTGTCTTTCAGGCTTTCCCAGTCGATCTCTGCTTCATCACTATAGCCTTTCTTCACAAACCTCGAGAGGTTCAAAGAGCCGAGGTTGCATGCGCCTCCGTCTTCAAGCGGCACTTCTCCGCATGGATTTGTGGAAGAGATCCTTTTCCCTATATAGTTTGAAGGCGAATACTTGCTCATCGTGTCCCAGAATATAAGACCTGGTTCTGCAGTAGAGTAATTCCCTGAGACAAAAGCTTCCCATATATCTTTCGCGTTGATTATCTTCCTTACATCATGAGTGTTCTTTGATCCATAATAGGTCATGAACTCTCCTGTGTAGTGGATCGCATAATCGTATTCTCCTCCTTCTACAAGATAATCTCCGTAGATGTCCCTCTTCTCTGTATCCTTGAGGTCCTCTTCACTTATGTTCTTGCCCAGATATTCGTTGAGTTCATCGATATTCCTGAACTCTTTTACTATCTCATAATTCTCTACATCCTTCGAGGGGAGCTTGTATGAATAATCAGTATCCTTGTCCTGGGGTTTGTTGTATATCCTTTCCTTGTCATGTTTCTTATAGAGGAGGATCGAGCCTTCTTCGTGCTCTTTGGTCTCTTCAACGGCCTTCATGAACTCATCGCTGACTTTCAGGCTGATGTTGGCGAACCTGACCTGTGTGTTCTCCCTGACCTGTTTTTCTATCTCCTGAAGGCTTTCCTTATCGAACTTTCCTGACCATTCGCATTGCTGGACTACCTGCTTGGTCGCCCAGTTGGAATTCTGTTTCACTTTGATGAATTCCATCACATCAGGATGTTTAACATCAATGGTGATCATGAGGGCTCCTCTTCTGCCTGATTGGCCAATAAGGCCCGTAGTCAGGGAATAGAGTTCCATGAAAGAGACAGCGCCTGTTGATTTATCTGCAGCATTGTGGACGACCGAATCTTTCGGCCTTAATTTTGATATATCGAGGCCTATGCCTCCACCGTATGAATATGTCCTTGCACAGTCATAGGCGGCATTGTATATGGATTCTATGTTATCATCACCGATCACAGTGACGAAACAGTTTGCCAGGGTCTTCAATCTGAATAGATCGCCGGCTCCTGCGATGACCCTGCCGCCTGGCATGAAATAGCCTTGATAAAGCATATTATAGAAATTCTCTGCGTTCTCTCTCTGTTTGTTCTTCTCCTCTACCGATGCGAGAGAGGCTGCAATCCTCGTGAACACATCCTCCGGCCTGTCTTCGATGACTTCTCCGTTGAGATCCTTGAGGTAGTATTTCTGTTGGTAGATGTTCTGGGCAAGCTCATTACCGTTGAGATAATCCTCATGAAGGGACAAACTTCCTTTCTCCTGTTTTTCCTTAAGCTTATAGAACAATTCCTTATATGAGGTCAGGAATTCCTGATTTACTTTGTTGTGGTGTTTTGTCTTAAATTCAAACATTTCTTTAAGTTTATTCTCCTTGTCCATAGCTACACCCACCTTATTGTCATCATTTCGAGACGAAAAAAACCATAAGAACACAATATGTTGTGTTTATAGTCATGTAACAATACAATATGTTGTATAGGTTATTGTCTTAATCATCCATTTATTTAAGTCTTTTTATCCTGAATCCTATATGTTATTTTCTGGCGGTCATCGAGGAAAAAACTTTATAAAGGATTCCTATAGCCCAGACCAGGTAATACATACATTCATGCCGTGGTCGCATAATCTGGTATTGCGCGAGACTGGAAATCTCGTTTCCTTCGGGATGTCCCGGTTCAAATCCGGGCCACGGCGTCTGTCCCATTATGCTACCTTGTGTAGCATTATCGTACCTGGGTTGATATAGGGCAAGGCCCTTATGTGGGAATCCGGGCCACGGCGTCTGTCCCATTATGCTACCTTGTGTAGCATTATCGTACCTGGGTTGATATAGGGCAAGGCCCTTATGTGGGAATCCGGGCCAC
>JBNJDG010000009.1:0-41003 GCA_051819665.1 Nanobdellota archaeon | reverse complement strand
AGAACAGCCTGAGGTAGTCCTCTCTCTCCATTTTCATTTCTTTTTCTTATCTTTATCCTGCCCCGGCGGTGGCGGAGGCATCCCTCCAGGTGGAGGTGGAGCATTACCACCCTGTCCTCCCGGTGGCGGAGGCATGGGTCCCCGCTGGTTATTGCCTCCAGGAGGAGGTGGCATATTGTTTTTCTGTCCTCCCGGCGGTGGCGGAGGCATAGGACCTCTCTGCTGATTATTATTAGGGGGCATGTTGAAACTAGGGGGTTTATTGCCTCCCTGGTTTGGAGGATAATTAGGCATTGCGTTCGGGTTAGGCGGGATGTTCCTGCTCTTTCCTGCAGGCATAGGACCTCCGCCTTGCGGGAACATTCCTCTGGAACTTCCTGAAGCTCCCTGTCCAGGCTTATTGCTATCGAATTTCTTCTCAAAATTAGTGAACTCGTTCTTCTCTTTCTTGACAAGCTCTGCGATTGAGACAAGGCCCTCAGCTATCTGCTTATTCTGATCGACGAGAGTGTTGAGCTTGTCCATCATGGGCTTGAGATCCTGAGATTCACCCTCTTTTTCCTTCTTCTCCTCTTTCTTGAGAGTATCAGAAGCGTTCTTGAAGACTTCAACAAGTTCCCCTATGGACTCTCTCAGGGATTCCACGGCCTCTTTAAGGTCCTTGGCTGATTTGCTTTTACCAAGAGGATTCTTCTTTAATTTCTCTACTTCTTCTTTCAGCCTTACAATCTCCTTGTGAGGCATCAAATCGTAGTTCTTATCTTCCTTTTCGTCTTCCTGCATTATCCCTACCTCAAACCTGAATTCCTCAATATAACTATTTAAATGTTTCGGTTCGTCTCCATCTGATGACTATTCTCCTGGCCGGACATAATTACATCGTCAATCCTCAGGATCATCGTTGCCACTTCTACTGCTGAGGAGATAGCCTGTGACTTGATCTTCTCAGGCTCGATGATTCCGTATTCTGTTGAGTCGATTATATCTCCCTTGAATGCATCTATACCTGTGGAAGAATTGCCCTTCTCATGCGAGGATTTCAGCCTGGCCAGAGTATCGATAGGGTCCAGACCGGCGTTCTCTGCCAGGATCCTGGGAATAATCTCAAGAGCATTAGCGAATGATTTAACAGCAAGTTGTTCCCTTCCGCTGAGTGAGGAGGCATAATTCGCCAGGTATCTTGATACTTCCATCTCAGCGGAGGCTGCACCCGGCACGAATTTCCTGGTATTGATAGCTGAGGATATATCTCCTATAGCATCTTCAAGTGCTCTTTTGACTTCCGAGACAATATGTTCAGTACCGCCCTTTATGAGCATGGTCACTGCTTTCGGATCTGAGCACTCCTCGACAAAGGTCATCTCTTCCTCTCCGACATTCTTTCCTTTCACAGAACCTGCTCTCCCTACATCGTTCTCGCTGAGGTCATCAAGATCGGAGATTATCTTTGCGCCGGTGGCTTTGGACAGCTTCACCATGCTGCTCCTCTTCACCCTTCTCACAGCGTAAATGCCTTGCCTGGCAAGGAAATGCTGTGCTATATCATCGATGCCTTTCTGGCACATCACTACATTGGCACCTGATTTCCTTATCTTGTCCACCATCTCCTTGAGCATCCCTTCCTCCTTGTCGAGATATTCCTGCATCTGGCTCGGATCAGTGATCTCTATCTTAGAGTCCATCTCTGTATTCCTCACTTCGAGGGAAAGATCAAGGAGAGCTATCCTGGCATCCTTTACTTCTGAAGGCATGCTTGAATGGACCCTCTCTTTGTCAAGGACTATTCCCTTGATGAGCCTTGTATCATCAACACTGCCTTCAACTTTCTTCTCTAAAGTTATATTATCCTTATCAAGACCGTTCTCATAGACTTCCTGTGCGGCCTTGACAGTCAGATCCGCGAGTCTTTCCTTTGAATATTCAGTTCCTTTACCTGTCATCGCGGTTATGGCTATCTTCTTCAAAAGCTCGGTATCCTCGTAAGTTATATCTTTCGAGAGCTCTTTTATCTTCTCTTTCGATTTCTCTGCAGCGATCCTGTATCCTTTCGCCAGCACGGTCGGGTGAATGTTCTGTGATAATAGTGTCTCGGCCTCTTTGAGCATCTCGCCGGCTATGACTACTGCTGTTGTGGTGCCGTCTCCGACCTCATTCTCCTGTGTCTTTGCAATCTCGATGATCATCCTTGCAGCAGGATTCTCGATCTCCATCTCATTAAGTATCGTAACACCATCATTTGTTACGGTTATGCCTCCTGCAGAATCCACAAGCATCTTATCCATGCCTTTAGGTCCTAAAGTGGATCTTATTGAATCAGCTACCTGTCTTGCAGCCTGTATGTTTAAGCTTTGAGCGTTTTTACCGGTCGTTCTCTGGCTTCCTTCCGGCAGAATGAATACTGGTTGATCTGTCATTTTCCCACCTCATAGGACGGGATTGGTTACGGGTTTAAATCTTTTTCTGCAAGAATACTGAAAGTCATTTATTTTTCAGACCTTCTTCCTGAGTCTCTTCTCGTATCTCTTCTGTTTATTGAATTTCTTAATATTGTCAGGATCCTTATCAAGTTTTTTCTTATGCTTATGGAACCTCTTGAGGTCTTTCTCTTTCTGTTCGAGCTTTTCCTTTTTCTTCTTCAGTCTCTTCTCATCCTTCTTAGAGAGCTCCTCTGAACCAAGCTTCTCCTCTATCTTCTCTTTCTTTTTGGAGAAGTCTTTCTTCATCTGATCATGTTCTCTCTTATCCCTGGACCTGAATATACTGCCAAGCACTTTGAAAGGGAAGAACAATATCCTGAACGGAAGCATAAGCAATTTTTTCATGATTACCTCTTACATACGAAGATAGCGTGGTCTTTCTCGAATGGTGCCAGAGACCTGTAATCAACTACCTTCATCTTTTTCTCGAGCTCTGCCCGGACTTTCCTGAAGACAATAGCTGGCTTTAACGTGACATCATACGACCTCGCTTTGAGAGCGAGTATCGCGAAGCCGTCTTCTTCGAGGAACATATCAACATTCTTCATGAATATATCAACCTGGTTCCTCTGGGCTATGTCCTGGAATATGACATCCACAGAGCTTGTCTTGTCTGTATATCCTTCAGGATGGAAAGCATCTTCGAGCATAGGGGCGATGTTGGGCCTTTCCTCTGCCAGGAATACAAGATCCCTGACCACTCTCGGTGCGAAGTCAAGCGCGAAGATGAAACCCTCCTTACCTACTATGTCTGATACATGGGAGACCGTTGTCCCTGTACTGGCGCCTAAGTATAGTACAACAGAGCCTGGTTTTATACCTACTTGGGAGAGGCCTTTGAGGAGACCTGCACCCAGTTTGCTCTTATTATGGTTGAATTCCCTGAATTCTTCTCCGCCTGACTTGACCAATCTTTCATCATATACTGTCTTACCAGGAATCAGGTTCTTGGTATAGATCCTGTTCTTGTCCCCGTAGACTCCTTTGAAGTGTTTGAATTGTTTCATTTTAGTTTACCTGTTGCTTTTAAGCTGAATATCATGGCCTTGAGGAAGGATATTGCGAACATCAAAGACCCGAAGATCGAGAAGATTATCAGCAATGTTCTCTTGCCAAGAGTGAGGAAGGTAAGGCATGCCGCGAAGACGATTGTAGTATAGAGGAAAAGTTTGCCTGTCCTCCCCAAAAATACTCTTACTTCCTTGTTGTAGAGTCTCTTGATTATGAATAATGTTGCTGAGAGTATGAGCGAGAGCATCCCGTAGAGTATGAAGACAGTGCTGTTCCCAAAATTCATAGAGAGTGTTATGAAAATCGCAATACCTATCCCGAAGGCTATTATGATGTTCTTATACAAGTTTATCCCCGTAAAACTCTCCCTTGAAATAATCCACTCTTGAAGCTATCGAGATCTTATCTGCAAGTCTCCTCGCAGCTTTGCCTTTGTTGCCTGCCTGCTGGACTTTCGGATGTTCGTGTATCAGCCCATGCTTCGGTCCCCTGGCTCCTGTCTTAAGATGCCTGAAAAGAGCTGATTCTGCACCCAAGAGCTGTATCTTAGAGGCAGGCGAGATGGCAAGCCTTTTCAATGAACCGGCGTAGGAGAGAAGTCTGGCACCTATAGTGGGCCCGGCAACATAACTCAGATTAGGACATAGTTGTTCCATGCCCTTCTCAAGGTATTTTTCCATCGTCTCCTTTTCATCATACATCTTCTTGATCATCCTGGCGAAGGATCTCAGCTGCTCGAGATGAACCTGCTGCGGCCTTATGCTCATCGTATCTTTCTCTTCCGGCCCTTCTGTCTTTGCTATTTCTTCGACGAAGATCTTATTATCTGTTAATCTCCTGCTTTTCTCCGGCATTGAGAGAGAGGTCCATTCCCTCAGCCTTTTCACATGGGTGTTAATTGTCCTGGTGATCTCTTCGATGGAATTGCTGGACTGGATAAGTGAAGAGTCCTTGCTGAATGACTCTTTTATCTTCTTCTTCGTGATAGAGATGTTCTTTTCCCTGAACTGCTTAAGGTATTCCTCTTTCCTGAACTTCTCGAGTATAGGGAGAAGCTCTTTATCTTCAGGTTCTCTTACATGCTTTTTGTCCTTCTTTGTGATCTGCAGCTGGGGATCGAGAACGAACTCCCCGAGGATGTTCCTGAAAAGGATGTTTTTTGCCATTCTTACCTGAAGAATACTCATACTTTAAAATGTTTATGGTATTTGATGTTTCTAATCGTTGTTATGGGTAACATTTATATATATCTTGAAGTGAGCATGGAAATAGAATGTACGCGTCTGTATATGTGACTTTCCGGGACAGGGAAGAGGCGGACAGGATAATCAAACTGCTTCTTGACGATAACCTGATAGCTTGTGCGAATGTGTTTAATATAGACTCGATATATAAATGGAAGGGAAAGGTGGCTAAGGAAGGAGAGGTTGCCGCTTTCCTGAAGACCGTTAAGCGCAATTTCGGTAAGATAGAGGAGCTAATAAAGAAGCATCATTCTTACGATGTTCCATGTATATTGAGATTCAATATAGAAGGCAATGCTGATTACACTGAATGGATTGATAAAGAATGCCGCACCATCTGATGAAAGAAGAGGATCTGAAGGGACAATGTGTTTATTGTGGGAATCACATGAATGATAAGAGATGGATCTCCAACCATTTCGGTGGTATACATTATAAGGAGACTGTCTGTTCATGTGGCCATAATCACAGGATAAGGGTGAACATGGACACTTCCGGCCATGATAACTGGGATGGGAAGTGGTTGGGCCCTAAGGAATTCAGTGAACTGAGAAAGAAACATAAGGAATTTTTCAGGAAGAGGAATCAGGAGAATCTTGAGAATAAAGTGAAGGGATGAACCCTTCATTTAGAAGATCTTTTCTTTGCAGACCTCTTAGCTGCCTTTTTCTTCGATGTTTTCTTAGCGGTTTTTGATTTACCACCAGAAGTTTTCTTCTTCGTCGTTTTTTTAGTGCTCTTACTGCCGGAAGAAGTCTTCTTAGCCGTTTTGGTCTTTTTCTCTGAAGAGCTCTTTACAGCTTTCTTCTTATGCGCTTCCTTCGCTTTCTGATGGGCCTCTTTTGCTTCTTTGCTCGCCTCACTCGCTTTCTTGTGCGCTTCGTCTATCTTCTTCTTCGCCTCGGCCTTGATATCCTTCTCCAGATTCTTGAGCTCTTTCTGGGAAGCTACCTTGGCCTTTTCCAGAGCATGATCTACATGTTCCTTGATGAGGTCCTTGGTCTCTTTCTCCCTTCTCTTCGCTTCTTTCCTGAAGTATGATAAGAGTTCGTCCCTGTCTTTTGCCGTTATCTCTCCTGTCTTCTTAAGGTCCTTGATCAGTTTCTCGGCCTTCTCGGTAGTCAGTGAGGTAAGGCCCAAGCCAATGAGCATGGATTTCTTTATGAATGATTTCATTTTGTTGCCTCCTGGATTCTTCTGGGGCAAGCTATTTAATAAATTTTATCCTCTGAATATCCTGTGTAAGAGGATCATGAGAAATACGAAAGCCAGGATCAAACCGATGAGGGACATGAGAGACAGTCCCCTGAATACTGCCTCCCCAACATCCAGAGTCAGGATAGAGAAAACGAGAAAGCCTATGACAAGGAAAGTAAGCGCTATTATGCTGACAGATCTGTTGATGTTCGTGTTCAGGTCTTTCAGGTCGCGGTCTATCTGATCCATACTCTTGTCATTATCTGAGATTGCCTGAGTCAGGTATTCCACCCTCTCAGGGACAGACATTATGAAATCCTTGAATCTCATCACGGATTTCAGTCCGCTCTTCACCACGTCCTGCTTCGTCGGTTTGAAGGCCTCGACTATATTGAAATCCGGGTCCAGCTCAGAACAGAAACCCTCGACGGTTATGAGGGATTTTCCGAGAAGTACAAGATCGGAGGGGACATGCATCCCGTTCCTCCTTGAGATCCTTATTGCCTTATGGAAAAGCATACCTATATCTATCTTGCTCAGTGAGGTATTATAGTATTCTCCCAGGAGATCCTTGAGATCGTTCTTGAGCTCTTTCCTGTCAACCCTTTTCCCTGCAAAATTCAATGAGATCATTGTTTCTGCCACATTATCCACATCGGCTGAGATAAGGGATGTGAAGAGATTATTAAGCTTCTCTTTGGTCTCTTCATCAATCTCTCCAACGATACCGAAATCAAGCAACGCTATCTTTCCTTTCTTCATCACGAAGATATTTCCCGGGTGAGGGTCAGCGTGGAAGAATCCGTCCTCAAATATCTGCTTGAAGACCATATTGGCTACTCTGGAAGTTATGTTCTTACGGACAGGCTCATTCTTGTCCTTATATTTCTCTATATTCTGCCCGTGGATGAATTCCATCGTCAGGACGCTGCTTGATGTCTGTTTCCAGTAGACCTTGGGGATCTTTATGTTCTCGTCTTCCTCGAAGTTCCTGCTGAATTTTTCTATATTCTTGGCTTCTTTCAGGAAATCCAGTTCATTTATTGTGTATCTTTCAAATTCCCTTACGACCTCGACAGGATCGAAGAGCCCTTCTGCCTTCTTCTTGAAATGTTTAGCGATCTTGTATAGAATATCTATGTCTTTCTCGAAGAGCTTATCTATCCCCGGCCTTTTTATCTTCACAGCAACTTTCTCGTTGTTATTAAGGATAGCCTCGTGTACTTGGGAGATCGAGGCGGAAGCTAATGGTCTGGGATTTATGTAGGAGAAACCTTTTACATCTATATTCTCTCCAGCATCATCGAAGGGCTTTACATTATCCTGTAATCTCCTGAATTCCTCACAATATTCTGCCGGGATGAGATCAGGCCTTAAGCTCAATAACTGCCCGAGCTTCAGGAAAGCACCGCCAAGTTCCTCGAATATTTTCCTCAAAGCTTCGGGTTCTGTCTTCTCTTTCCTGAACCTGGACTTGTCCATCCTCTGGTGGATAGGCAGGAGATGCTTGATCTTGAGATGATCGACAAGGAAACCCATCTCATACTTGACTGCGACAGAAATAACCTGCTTGAGCCTTCCCAGATCCTTTATCTCTTTGACCAACCCCATAAATAAACCCTTGTCTCCTTTAATTTTTAAACTTTATCATTCTATTGTAGTGCCTTTATACTCTTTGCCTTTGAAATACGCTTTGATATTATCAATATCCTTTGAGGTGATCACCACCCTCATACCTTTCTCTCTGGCCTTCTTCGAAGCTACCGGGTCGAAAGGACTGTTGAGGCCGGGCCTGAATTCTCCGAACAGCTCTTCCATCCGGTCCCAGGACAACATCTCTATCTTTTCAGCATCTTTGAACCTGCGGGGATCCTTGTCATAGACATAATCGGTGTTTGTTATATTAAGAATATCCTTTGAACCATAGGTCTCAGCGAAAAGGGCGGAAACCATATCAGTACTCCATCCCGGCTTATATCCGGCTGCGATGATGATCTTATTTGTATCTACTTTTTCAGTAGGATCATAGATTACTTTTTTGTAGGCTTTCTCCCCAAAGACTGCCCTGACGGCTTCTGCGTTGAGCCTTGTGGCCATGATCCCCAGCCAGTCGGCATCTTCATCATTATCGGCGAGCTTTATGTATTCCCTGGCGAGACTACCTCCTCCTACAACGATTATGGCCTGTCTCTCAAGTCCGAGGATCATATCCCTGAACCTCTTCACATAATCAAGATCAAAACCGTCAGGGGCGACTATAGAACCCCCTAAAGAGATAATCTCCAAGTTCAATCATCCTTCTCAAGTTTCTCTACCATAGCCGCGAAAGCCGGTCTCGTGATGAATACACCGAAAGTAACGCCAAAGATCGTGGTCACTGCAAAACCTTTCAGGAGACCTGCACCCGCAAACCACAGAGGAAGCATCGCTACTACGGTTGTGAAATAAGCTGCCATGATTATGAAGAAGGCCCTCTTGATCCTCTGTTTCCAGGTCATGAAGTTCTTCTTCTCCTTCCTCAGGGTCTCATCACTTATGACTATCTGGTCATCCACACCTGTACCGACAGCTATTATTATACCGGCAACAGCGGCAAGATCGAGGTTCCATCCGATGAGAGAAGCGAGCCCTAACAAGAGGATAACCTCGGAAGCCATCGTTATGAGAATCGGTCCGATTACATTGATGGACCTGTATCTTACAAATATGATTCCTGCTACTGCAAGGATAGCGAGTATACCTATAGTGAGCATATTATTGCTGAATTCTTCTCCCAGTGAAGGAGAGATGGTATCTATCTTCACTATTTCCAGCTCAATAGGGAGACTGCCTGTTATCATTACCGTCTGGAGCTGTTTCATGTTCTCCAGAGAGTTTAGCTGAGCGTTCTTCCTGTTGCTCCCTACACCTGAGCCGGAGATCTGAATCTCGGTTACCGCATTCCCTTTAAGGTCTTTCCCTACATTAAGGGAATCTACTGAACTTCCGTCGAGGAAGAGATCCAGTGTCTCGTTCAGGTATTGATTATCTGATGGGAGAGGATTACCTTCCTCATCAGTTGATACGACAGAGAGGTCTTCTGTGACTTCAGCCTGTCTCTGGGCTGCATCCTGACTAAGTGTTATGGAATACCTGAACCTGCACATATGGTTGCCATCATTCATCTCCCTGCATCCTTGTTGAGGGTCTATACCGGAACAATCTGCGCTCCTGCATACATAGGTGATATCATCTCCACCCCTGAATACGGTCTCATTCCCTATCTTAGCTTCAAACTTACCCTGTTTCGCAAGGAGATTCTTCACTTCCTGTTCATTCACTCCCGCCACTTCAACAAGGATGTATTGTTGTCCCTGGCCTAAAGGCGGCGGAAGGCTCCCTGCTTCCCTTACAACCACATCAGTAAGCCCGTAAACATTGAGCCTTCTTTTCAGGTTATCGATTACAAGGTCCATGTCTTCTTTTCCGACGTCTTCTTCCGGCTGGAGCAGGACCCTTGTACCTCCCTGGAGGTCAAGGCCTTTCTTTATATTGCTGGTCGGGGCATCATACACATTCAGACCTAGATCTCCGTTAAAGGTTGTCCTGTAACTGCCTTCATTGGTGGTTATGCTGACGCTCTGATTCATCACAAGACCTGAGATTATCCTTTCATAATCCTTCATGTCTCCGATCCCCTGTCCGTTGATAGAAGTTATAACCTCTCTGTTCATCGGAGGTGTTCCCGGCTCGGGACTTGTCATCTCAGTCTCGGCGATGGAGGAATTCTTCTGGATTGACCTCACAGCAACCCCGTTAGCACTGAAATGGGGGTTTATAGCTACAATGGAAAGTATTACGAATACGATCAGTACAATTATTCTTGTGTTTGTCATCAATTCTTTAAGCTTTTTCATTTTTATCAACGTATAATCTTAGTATTCCTACATTCTGTATCCATGTGTAGATCAGGTCCACGAGCAGTCCGATTAATAGTATTGTCATAATCTGCTGGATGACTGGAGAACCTGACACAAGCAGGGCGATGATGACTACTGTGATCGTGGTCATGCTCATCGTCAGTCCTGTCTTCATTGCAGAGACGATCCTCTCATGAATGTGGCCTTTCCTTTTCAGTATCTTAGTTGTCAACAGGATGTCTGTATCTACAGAGTAACCAATGAGCATGAGGAAAGAGGCTATACCTGCCGTGGAAAGCTGTATACCCATCCAGTTTACGATAGCTGCAGTCACTACGATGTCGCTGAAAGCGGCAAGAACTACAGCAATGGATGGTGCGAAGCTCCTGAAGTACAGGAATACGACGATAGCCATGAAAGCGAATGCTATTATCAATGCCCTGAAAGTCTGTCTGAAGAAACTCTCACCAAGAGCCGAGCCCATGGTCTCGACAGAATATTCGTCTTCTGTAAGGGAGAAAGAGCTTTCCACTGTAGAGATGAGTTCGTTTATCTCATCAACATCCTCGACCCCTGTCTCTATGATTATCCCTATCTGTTCCGCTCCATCACTTAATTGCCTGACATTAGTGTCAAAATCCTTGAGCTCTTCCTTTACCTTATCTTCGGACAATGCTTCAGTGATGGTGATGCTTGTCCCGCCTTTAAGTGAGAGACCTTTATTGATGAACTCGCCCGTCGTTGCCGTCTTATAGGCTATAGAACCTATGGCGAGCAATAGTATCAGGAAAGGGATTACCAGTAGCACTTTATAATTCCTGAAATAGGACCTTAATGCAGGATGATATTTCTTTTCAGGCTTTCTTTCTGGTCTATTACCAGCTTTCTTACCCTGTTTTTTTGCTTTCTCTTTCTTATTTTTCTTTGGCATTTCTTTCACCGGATTTTGAAGCTATTTATATATCTTTCGTCATCTTTCTTTTGCTGCCTTTATGAAACCGAAGAAAAGAGGGTTCGGGTTCATCGGTCTGGAAGTGAATTCTGGATGGGCCTGAGTACCAAGGAAGAAGGGATGCTCTTTTATCTCCATGAACTCCATCAGTTCCCTGTCAGGGGATTTTCCCGGGAAAATCATCCCGTTCTTCTCGAGCTCTTTCACATAATGAGGATTTATCTCATACCTGTGCCTGTGCCTCTCTCTGATGTTCTTCTTCCCATAGAGATCATAAACCTTCGTATTCTTTTTCAGTACTGCCGGCCATTCGCCCAGCCTCATAGTACCTCCGTAATTATTCTTTGAGAGTTTCTCTTTCTGTTCTTCGATTATGTCGACTACCTTATTCTTCGCTTTAGGTGAGACTTCCGCAGATGTTGCGTTCTTTATCCCGCAGACATTCCTTGCGAATTCGATGACGGCAAGCTGCATGCCGTAACACAGACCCAGGTAAGGCAGGTTATTTTCTCTTGCATACCTTATGGCCTTTATCTTACCCTCGATACCTGTCTTTCCGAAACCTCCGGGGACAATTATCCCGTCATACTTATCAAGGTCTTTCAGATTCTTACTGTTATTCTCGAACTCTTTAGAGTCTATCCATTCTATCTCTGCATCAACATCGTTATTCCAGGATGCGTGTTTTATGGACTCTATCACTGAGATATAAGAGTCTTCTAATGAGAAATTCCCTATATCGAAATACTTGCCTACGATACCGATCTTCACTTTATCTTTTATCCCAGAAACCTTCTCTATGAATCTCCTGTATTCTTTTTTCTCTTTGGTCTCTTTGAAGGGCATGTTGAATGCTGAGAGTATCCTTTCCGTAAAACCATTGTCCTCGAAATTGCATGGGCAGTTATATATGTTCTTTATATTCGGGGCGGAGATTATGTTCTCTTTTTTCACATTGGAGAATTTAGAGAGCTTATCTTTCCTTATATCGTCCATGGAGTTTTTTGATCTCCCTATCAGGAAATCTGGCTGGATCCCTGCCTCGTTGAGTTCCTTCACCGAATGCTGTGCCGGCTTGGTCTTCATCTCCCCTAGATTATTGGGTACGGGGAGGTACACAACATGCACGAATACAACATCATTCCTTTCCAGTTTCAGTTGTCTCACTGCCTCGAGGAACAATACACTCTGGTAGTCACCGACAGTCCCCCCCACTTCAACTATAACAAAGTCAGAATCCTCTTTCCCGGCAACATTTTCGATGCGATTCTGTACCTCTTCTGGTATGTGCTGGGTGACCTCGACACATTCCCCTCCATATTTCAGATTTCTTTCATTCTGTATGACTTTCTGGTAGACCTGGCCGGTCGTCATGTTATGATCCTTGTTTATCTTTATGTCCATGAACCTCTCGTAATTACCCAGGTCCATGTCAGTCTCTCCTCCATCAGGCGTCACCCATACTTCTCCGTGTTCTGTAGGTCTCATAGTGCCTGCATCTATGTTTATGTACGGGTCTATCTTGATAGGGCTGACCTTATATCCCTGTGATTTGAGATTTCTCCCTATAGAAGCCGTTATCACTCCTTTCCCCAATCCGGAAAGAACTCCACCCGTTACGATGATATACTTTGTCAAAAATTTACCCCCCTTGAACAGGAGAAATTCTTCATAAGAAATATTTAAATCTTTCTGAAAAGGCCTTTCTGTTTATCTCATTTAGAGGAATATCCTCTTTTGGAGGTATAATCCACTGCTCTTTTTCCCAGAGATTCATTCCCGGGCAGTTTCCTGTACTGGAGATTATCATAGTTTTGGGAGAGTTTGCTAAGTAGCTCGTCGGTCTTTCCTTCGAGATCCCTGTCAAGGGACATGAAGTGGATGTATTCTCCGGGTTTATGTTTGAATCTGTTCATTGCCATGTCTCCTCTGAATGTCATCTCGTCTGAGATGTTCACCCCTTTCTTATTGAGATAGTTTTCTATATTGCTGTATTCTTCTGGGGTCAATCCTTTGATCAGATATGTGGAGAAAGGGATATTTTCATAGCTGATGTTCCTGGATTCAACTTCTTTGTTATGGGCTTTGCTTGTTTCTGCCTCAACAGCATATGTTTCTTTGATCATAGCATCAGGCGAATTTTCATCATTTAAATTATTTTCCATTTTTAATCACTTTATAGTGGTCATACACTCTTGGGTATAATAATAACAATTCTCTGGCTCCAATATAAATCTATGGGATAAATTTAAAAACTTTGGTCTTTTCTGGGCTGCCGATGAGAATCAGGAATGCTGTTTTGCCTTTGATCGGAATCAATGTATTCATTTTCCTTCTTCAGTCTGCAATCCCTGGTTTCAATGAGCTTTTTGTCCTGACGAAGGGTAGCCTCTTTACAGAGCCATGGCGTATCATAACCTCTATGTTCATGCATGCCAATTTCACCCATATCCTATTTAATATGTATGCCCTGTTCATCTTCGGTCCTTTAGTGGAGCAGAAGGTAGGCACAAAGAAATTCCTCCAGGCTTATTTTACAGCAGGCATTCTTGCGGGGATAGTCTCATCTTTCATATACAGCTCTGCTCTCGGAGCTTCAGGAGCCATCATGGGTATAATAGGCATGGTCATAATACTTTTCCCCCATCTACAGGTGTTATTGTTCTTCGTCGTTCCTATGTCGATGAGGGTGGCGGGTATAATCTTCGCTCTTATAGAGATCTTCGGTCTTTTCGTGCCCAGCGGCATAGCTAACATGGCCCATCTTGTAGGTCTTGCTACGGGGATACTCTTCTCGCTGAGGTTCTCAAAAAGCAAAGGCGGCAGTGGTAAGAGATATAAGGGTCTTGACCTTACGAGGAGCCAGGATGAGATTGATGCTTATTTCAGGTATAAATAGCTAGATGGATAACATATAAACTCCTGCGAAAACTGCTAATACTCCAAGGCCTCTTATGTAAGTGGGCCTTTCTTTCAGGAAGATAGTAGCTATGATGAATACAAAAACAGACTGTAGGCCAGCCAGAGGATAAACTTTCGATGCAAAACCTTCTTTCAGGGCATAGAATAAAAGTATCGTACCTAAAGCGCCGAATACAGAGGAGATCAGGATCCTTGAATTCCTTAAGGAGAAGATACGCCCGGTTCTTGTTGTGAGAGCATAACCAAGGAGGAAGATGGAAGAGGAGAAATATACAAGGATAGAGAGCACGAAAGGATCCGCTCCGGACAATACATGTTTCACGATGAGGGAATAAGCGGTCTTTGCGATGACCATGAAGAGAATCAGATAAATGACATGTCCTACCTTCAGTGCTTTAAGCCTCTTTGTGGTCACGAGGAAGATGCCGAGGAGTATTGAGAATAGACCAATCACATTCAGGAAAATTACATCTTCTCCGAAAGCTAAGATGCCACCTGTGAAAGTTGCGAGTATAAGCATTGACTGACTCAGGGGGAGGACCATCTCTACATTGGCCCTCTTGAGCATGTTCATGTAGAATATCCCTGAGAGAGCATAGAGGAAGCCAAGTAGTATCGACCATAGTAGTATATTCTCTGTAAAGCTGGTTGTAAAGAACAGGCTTGCGATGAGGAGCAGTGAACCGTCAAAGAACATCTTGAAAGCATTGGTCGTTACAGGGTCATACTTCTTGTTCATGAAGTTCTTGTCAATCGATGTGGAGACAGAATATGAAAGATAACTCAAGATTCCCAATAATAGCCAGATTTTCATTTAAAGAATTATAAAAGAATATTATAAAAAATTATTCGATGAACCCATAACCGATGAGCCTGAACCTGTTGCCCATCCTTCTCGAGATCGTCACTCTCGCGCCTTTCTCAGCACAGACAGGAAGCTTGAGTTTACAATCGATCTCTTCCTTGCTGATGTCATATACAACACCCACAGTGGCGGTTGAGTTGACATTGAGCATAAGGATCTCTTTGGGCTTTATGGACTCTACTTCAATATCCTCTTTCGTTCCGACAACCCTGTCAAGCAGATGAACTTTCAGCTTTAGCTCATAATGGACTTCAGGCAGTTCACCCGGATGCCCTATAAGGGAACCTGAGAGAGAATCTGATTTCACGATAGCAGGATCGAGCGAGGTCTTGAGACCGACTGATCCACCGGGGATAGCTTCTTTTATCCTCTTGCTTCCGGAATAAACACTCTGGATCTTCGTCTTCACGGGCTTATAGACTATCTGGTTCTTCTCTTCAAGCTTCATACCTGGTTTGATCTCGATCTCATCCCCTTCCTTGAACTTGCCCTGCATGACGCCTCCGCCGATGACACCTCCCTGGATGTCCTTTATCTCACTGCCTGGTTTGTTGATATCGAAGGATCTGGTAGTGAGCATCTTGGGGCTCTTTTCCAAATCTCTTTCCGGAGTGGGCAGGTATTCTTCAATAGCATCCACCAAGACATCGATATTAGCACCATGCTGTGCTGAAATCGGTATAATCGGAGCATCCTTGTAAGGCGTATCCTTAAGGAACTCTTTTATCTGCTTATAGTTCTCAAGAGCTTTCTTCTCCTCTACAAGGTCTATCTTGTTCTGGATCACTATGACGTTCTTCATGCCCATTATCTTCAGGGCCATCAGGTGCTCTTTGGTCTGTGGCTGAGGGCATTCTTCATTAGCAGAGACCATGAGGATAGCACCATCCATAACTGTGGCTCCTGAAAGCATGGTTGCCATAAGGCTCTCATGCCCTGGTGCATCGATGAAACTGATGGATCTTTTGAGCTTCCCTCCCTTGGGCTTCTTAGCGTCAGCGACAAGCTTTCCGTCTACATCCCAGATAGAAGTGTTGGCATAACCCAGTCTTATGGTTATTCCTCTCTTCAGCTCTTCGGAATGGGTGTCTGTCCATCTGCCGGACAATCTTTCTGTAAGAGTCGTCTTTCCGTGATCCACATGTCCTACAAGTCCTATGTTGATCTCTGGCTGGTCTGTCATTTATTGCTTTTCCTCTTTCTTTTCTTCTTCTTTCTGCTCTTCCTTAGGTTGGAGCTCAGCAATCTTCTCTTTGCCCTCTTTCGTGATCTTAAGATTTACCTGGGCCGTCCTCGGACCGATGGTATTACCAGAGACTGTCTTTCTCTGCTTTGCACCATGGAATTTGAGATTTCCTTTATTTGTCTTGGACTTCTTCCTGTGCAGACCAGTACCTTCTACAGCAAGGATCTTACCACGTCCGTTCCCTTCTACATCCTTTCTCATCGGGAACCCGCTCTTATCCGAACCGCCGGTGATCTCGAATTCATAACCGGTATAATCAAGAACTTCTCCCTTGATCTTATCTCCGATCTTCTTGTCTAGAAATGATTTTGCGTCCTGGACTTCCTTCTGGAAAGTCTTACCCTTGTTTGATATTACGACTTTAAGGTCTACCATTTTTTTGCCTCCCAAGGACTTTGTCCTCAGTTATCTTAGGGTTGGGAACAGTAGAGTGTTTAAAAAGGTTTTGGATATATTCTGGAGAATCTCTCCCCAAAATGAAATCCATTATCACATTTGTATCAATATAGATCGGTTCATTGTTCATGTATTCGCGATAGTAAGAACCATTTATAACTCTCACGCCGGTTTGTCCAGTGTCCAGTAAAAATGTAAGAAAGTTGACCGATAGTTTTATATCCTTCTTTCTTTGCATAAGTACCATGCACAAGCCGCATTATGACGGAGGAAGTATTGTCAATCTCATGAGCTCGGTCTCTTCTGCCTTCGGGCATAAGACCAGGTACAGGAACCTAAGCATTCTGCCAGCTTCCTTATTGAGAAAGAAGAAGAATGTTCTTCTCATAGTGATGGACGGCCTGGGTTATGAATTCCTCAGGAAAAGGAAGGATTCCTTCCTCTGGCAGAATACAAGAGGCTCTATCACCTCCGTTTTCCCTTCAACCACAACTGCCGCGATAACCAGCTTTGTCACAGGGGAAGCACCTGCACAGCATTCATTCACCGGCTGGTTCATGAACTCAAAGGAGACAGGTTCTGTTATATCTCCTCTTTTAGGTGAAGACAGGGCAGGAGGGATGAAGCTGGATGATAAAGGCATAAGCCTGAAATCCCTTCTCGGAAGTAAGCCTCTGGCGGAAAAGCTCAAGACAGATATGTATAATATAACTCCTTCTCATATAAAAGGGACGGCTTATACTGATATGCACACTCCTGGCGTGACAGTGTATGGATATAGGAGCCTGGAAGGTTTCACCCGTAGGATAAAAGAGGCCTGTAATAAGGAAGGGGAGAAGTTCGTATTCGCATACTGGCCGGAATTTGATACTGTCAGTCATGAAGAAGGCATAAACAGTGAAGCAGCAGAAGAACACTTCAGGATCATGGATGATGAGCTTAAGGCTCTGATCTCCCGATTAGAGGATACAGAAGTGATAATAACTGCTGATCACGGTCTTGTGGACACTGATATGGGCACGGAGTTATGGCTTGAGGATCACCCTGAGCTGGAAGAATGTCTCTCTGTGCCTCTCTGCGGTGAACCAAGGGCAGTTTTCTGTTATGTTCATCCTGCTGAAGATAAGAGATTCAGGGATTATGTGAGAAAGCACCTTAAGGACAAATGCTATATTTACAAGAGTGAAGAATTGCTCAGGAAGGGGTTTTTCGGTAAGTTCAGGGAGAATGAGAGATTAAGACACAGGATAGGCGATTACACACTCCTCATGAAGAAGAATTATATTTTGAAGGATCGCCTCGTGAATGAGGAGAAGAACTCTCTTGTAGGAATACATGGCGGGATCAGCAGAGAGGAGATGCATGTTCCTCTTATAGTCGTGGAAAGATAAGTTTAAATATTTCCGTATATAGGTAAGCAAAGATGGAAGATCTGAGAGGATACATAGGCAGGAAGGTTGTTGTGAGGATAGACCGGCAGCTTGGCAGCAGGCATCCGGAATATGATTTCGAGTACCCTGTCAATTATGGGTTTGTGCCAGGTACTATGGCTGGAGACGGTGAAGAGATAGATGCTTATGTTCTCGGTACAAGCTCTCCAGTAAATCTCTGCATAGCAAGGTGCATAGCGGTCATTGAGAGGAAGGATGACAGCGAGGATAAGCTTGTCACATCCACTGATGATAAGGAGTATTCTGAGGATGAGATAAGGCAGTTCACGGATTTCCAGGAGAGGTTCTTTGATTCAGATATTTATAAGAGATAATAGCTCTTTTCTTTCAGAAATCACAGCATTTAAAAACGACCCGTAGCTCCCATAGCATCATGTTCCAGACTTCATGGCTAGAATTGGATAAGGAAGCGCTAAAGCACAATATCAATTTCATAAGGAAGATAACCAAAAGCAGGTCAAGGATCTCCTCTGTCGTCAAGGGAAATGCTTATGGTCACGGGATAGAACAGTTCGTTCCTATGGCCGAGGAGCTTGGCATAGATCATTTTGCCGTCTACTGTGCGAGTGAAGCCCGGCGGGTAAAGATAGCCCTCAGCAGGGACAGTGATATAATGATCATGGGTTCTGTCGATGAGATGGAATGGACCATAGACAATGGGATAGAGTTCTTCGTATTTGATATCGACAGGCTCAACGAGGCTCTTGAGGTGGCGAAAAGGCTGGGAAAGCCCGCAAAGATACATATTGAGATTGAGACGGGTATGAACAGGACGGGCTTTGTCACTAAAGAGCTCAAGGAAGTGGTAAGGATAATCAGGGAGAATCCGGATCATTTCATCATAAAGGGGATCTGCACTCATTATTCAGGTGCTGAGAGCATAAGCAATTATTACAGGGTCAAGAAACAGATAAAGAGATTCAGGAAGAAGATAAAATGGCTGAATAATAAGGATGTAGTTGCAGAATACAACCACTCCGCATGCTCTGCAGCCCTTATATCTTTCCCGGAGACCCAGATGGATCTTGTCAGGGTGGGTATATTGCAGTATGGGAGCTGGCCCAGTCCCGAGACTAAGATAGGCTATCTCAATAATAAAGAGGATAAGACATCTCCCATCAAGAGAGTGATCTCCTGGAAGAGCAGGATCCTTACTACAAAGAGGATCAAGGCAGGAGATTTCATAGGCTATGGCGTGAGTTATATAGCCCATGATGATATGAGGACAGCCATAATCCCTGTGGGTTATGCTTACGGCTATTCAAGGTCCCTGAGTAATAACGGGAGGGTCATAATAAATGGTTATGTTGCAGAGGTCATAGGGATTGTGAATATGAACTGTCTCATCGTCAACATAACCGATATTGAGGCTAAGAAAGGCGATGAGGTTGTTCTTATCGGAGAGCAGGGGGAGAGGTCTATCTCGGTAGCATCTTTCAGTGATTTCAATAACCAGCTCAATTATGAGCTTCTTGTCAGGCTGGATGCTGATATACCGAGATATGTCGTCTAATCTCTCTTATACTCTTCCGGCTTGACCCCTAGTTCCCTCATCCTCATCTTCTGTTTTTCTGTAAGATAACCCCAGTGCATGAGGATGCCATCATCTAAATCCTGCTTCTCCATTTTCAGAAATAGAGGTGCAGTCTCCCCTCCACCAGGTGGAACATCTCCAGCTGTTCCCTGAAGGTGTTGTAATAATCTCCGCTGATCCTCTTCGGTGCAGGTCTTAATCTCTCATTCAGTTTTTTCACAATATCCATCAATATCACCTCAAGAGAAACTGTAATCCACGGGTTTAAATATCTCATCCGGGTTTGTCCAGTGTCTTGTGGACAGTTGTTCGGTTTTCCAATAATTTATCTTTGCAAGATTCCTTTTTATGTCCCACCCAAGTTTTTTCTGTTCATGGTCTTTCAGTCTTTGGAATTCTTTAATAAGATATAGTTTGAATTCAACAGATATCCATGAAGCGAACTCAAAGGCAATGTCTTTGTGGGCAAAAGTACCACCATATCTGCCGGGTCTGGAGATTAATCCGATAGCTCCTGTTTTCTGGGTCCATTGTCTGGCTGTCAATACAAAACTATTCAGTCCTGCTTTTTTTCTAAACCCGTCGAATTCGACAGAATTGAATCCAGGGTTATTGATGGTCTCCCAGATTCCCAGAAATTCAATAGTGTTCCTGTTCCTGAGCCAATTCTTGATTATGTCGTCGGTTCTATTATCCTTATGTTTAGCAATATCTGTCAGAGAGATATAATCTCCTTTATACTTCTGCTGGATTTTGATTTTAGAACCTTTAACATTGATCTTGGACATGCTGGATCAAAGAGAAAAAGGGAATAAATATGCTACGTAAGGATGTCCAGTGTCTAGTGGATATAGGATCAACAGCACTAAAAAATAATAAGAGAAAAAGTAAACAAATCACTCAAGTCACTCGGTGAATGCTTCATCCCAGCCTCTCATGAAGGCCTCTTCCTCTGCCGTCATTGAATCTTCATCAACAAATTGTTCTCTAAACTCCTGGTATATATCGAAATCTTCCATTGTCCCCACCTCTTAACAGGGGGTGTTCCGAAACTTATATATATTTTACCTATATACCATATAGTGTATAATAAAAGTATAGTTGATATATATGGTGCAAAGAAAGATAATATCATTCGGGACCAATTCGTATGTTGTTTCCCTGCCGACCAACTGGATAAACAAGAAGGGACTTGTCAAAGGCGATTCTGTCAATGTGATAGAGAAGAGTGACGAGATAATAATCAATCCCGGTATGAAAAAGGAAGTTGAGTCGAGTTTCACTATAAACATCTCGGGCAGGAAGCTTTCCGCAGTGAGGGCTGAGTTAGTTACTGCATACCTTAGGGGTTATGATTCGATAACGATGACAGGTGAAGGGATAATGAGCAATATCTCTGAATTCAGGTACACGGTTTCCCTTCTTCCTGGTATAGAGATAATGCACCTTACTTCTGATTCGATGAAACTTAAGAACCTTCTTAATGAGAGCAATGTCTCGATAGAGGAGATAATCCAGAGGGTCAATAATATGATCGTCTCCATGTTGAATGATACAGTGGATTTCCCTGAGAAGAAGACGTCCTCCCAGGTATATGAGAGGGACAGGGAGATAAACCGGATGGTCTTCCTGTCTTTCAGGGTCCTGAGGAAAGCTTTCGGGAATAGTGTTTTTGCCAGGGAGATCAACCTGGAGCCGGTCGATATATCTATAAAATGGCTCGTGATCCTGAGGCTTGAGAAGATCGGCGATCAGGTGAAGAGGATATCCAGGTTCATGGAGGACATGGACAGGTCTTCTCCTGAGGGCATGAAAAAGCTCTATAAGATGATTTTCAAACAGTACAACTCCCTGATGGAGGCTTACAGAAAGAATGATAAGGACAGTCTCCTTGAGCTGATGACAGAGGGTAAGCAGGTCATTATGGACGAATGCAATCGACTGCTGGAAAAGGAGAATGATAAGCCCGGCCTCAGGATAATCGAGAACTTCAAGAACATGGCATCCACTATCCAGCATATAGCACAGTCCATACTGACGATAGCTTAATAAATGATTCCTCAATCACACTTCCAATATGGCAAACGAATTGTATGGAGTGGGCAATCCGCTTGTTGATCTGTTGGTCAGGGTGGACGATTCATTCTTAGAGAACTTCGGACTTGAAAAGGGCCGTTTCCATCTTCTTGATGAAGAGAAAGCGGAGAGGATAGTGAAGGATCTTGATTATGAGGCCAGGGCCGGCGGTTCTGTAGCGAATACACTTTCTGTCTTCTCCGGACTGGGTGGAAAGTCAACCTTAGCCGGCAGGATAGGGAAGGACAGCCTTGGGAAGAGTTTCAGGAAGGACCTTCCTCCTGTAGGTGATTCTTTGATAACTTCTAATGAGCCAACGGGCAGGGCAATATGTCTCATAACCCCTGATTCTGAGAGGACTTTCGCTGTCTATCTCGGTGCTGCCACCAGCCTTGAGAAAGAGGATCTTGATGAGGAGAGAATAAGCTCTTCTAAATATCTGCATCTTTCAGGTTACCAGATCGACAGCTTCCCCGAGACTGTAAGAGAAGCGATAAGGATAGCGAAGAATGCCTCGGTGAAATTATCTCTCGATATTGCAGACCCGGGTGTTGTGGAAAGGAATAAGGGGATTTTTGATGATGTCCTTAAGGACATGGATGTATTGTTCCTAAACGATAAGGAAGCGAAGGCCCTCACAGGCAAAGGACCGGAAAGCTCTCTAATCGAACTTTCTGAGCTGGTAGATCTGGTCTTTGTCAAGATAGGAGAGAAAGGTTCTCTGTATATGGAGAACGGGAAGATGATAGAAGTTGAGCCCTATAAGGCAGATGCTGTTGACAGTACAGGAGCGGGTGATGCCTATGCCGGGGTTGTTCTCTATGGTCTTGTGAAGAACCTGCCTTTGGAGAAGGTCACGGATCATGCTTCCTATCTCGCCTCGAAAGTCGTCGAGCAGGTAGGTGCGAGGATCGATCCGGGAAGTATCACTTACAGATCATGAGATAATCTTAAATATTACTTTTTTTATGAAGCTTCCATGACAAAGAAAAAAGTATTCCTGGAATTAGCGATATACGTTCTGTTCACATGGTTCTCCATCTACTTATTCTCTGGCCTGGGAATAAGCATGATGAACATATTCGATATAAATACCTATGTTAATCTCTTCAATGAGAGGATCCTCTCTCTATTCCTCCTGCTATTATCTCTGGGGGTGGCCACCTCGATTTTCTTTGTGGCAATAAGACAGTTGGAGGATAACCATATGTCCTATGCGGCAGTCTCTTCACTGATAGCTATTGTGCCCCTTTTCATATTCATGGACAGCATGAGGTATTATTCTCTGCTCGGGCTGTTCTATTTCCTCGGCATCCTCTCTGTCACTAAAGGCGTTGTGAATAAGGAAGAGAAATCTCCTGTTGCCTCGTTCGGTATAGGCTGGAGCGCTGTCAGGAAAGTTTTCTATATAGCTGCAGTGGGTGCTTTCATAGCTTCCTTCGTGCTTGTTTCAGCTAATCAGGACCATTTCGAGTCAGAGTTTAAGGGAATCGTGGTTGATTCTATAAAGTCAAAGGATTCTTTCACTATAAGCAGAGACCAGGTAAGAGATATGATCTCCCAGAACAATATGACTGTCAGCAAGGAAGGGATAAGGGAGATGGTCGAAGGCTCGTTCCCTGAGATGACCACAGATCAGTATATAGAGATGAATTTTCCCAATTTCGATGATCTTCCAGAAAGTCAGCAGGATAAGATAAGGCAGAAGGTCGATGCTTACCTCTCTTCAGAGAAGTACGAGCAGAAAAGGAAAGAGATGATAGCTGAAAGGGTAGAAGCGATGCAGGAGAATATCAATGACAATGATTATTCAGAAGCTTATGTGGACAAGATATATAACAGGCTGAATGACCAGGGATACAGGGAGAACATGGCAGATAATGCAAGGAGCATGATGGATTCTATGCCTCTGATGAAGAAAGTCATGGCTTACCTGCCCATAATAATCTCTATAACGATATTCTCGATATTCCTCTTTGCGGAGCTGATCACGAGCTTTGCTGCAGGGCTTGTATTCATGTTCCATTATTATACGAATAAGCGATAATTATTTAAAACAAATTACTTCTCATTTTTTTATGGAATCCATAATCAAAGATATAGGTTTAGCAGAGAAAGGAAGGAAAGAGATAGAGCTTGCAGAGAAAGAGATGCCGGGGCTAATGTCCATCAGGAGGAAGTATTCTGAGGAGAAGCCCCTCAAGGGTATAAGAATAACAGGTTCGCTTCATATGACGGTCCAGACAGCTGTACTTATAGAGACTCTCGATGAGCTCGGTGCTGATGTAAGATGGGCCTCATGCAATATATTCTCAACACAGGATCATGCAGCTGCAGCAGTAGCAAAGAATAACATTCCCGTGTTTGCCTGGAAAGGTGAAACGCTTGAAGAATACTGGGAGATGATCCTTAAGGCTCTCGATCATCCGGAAGGGGGCCCTAATGCTATAGTCGATGATGGCGGAGATGCGACTTTGCTTGTACATAAGGGCTATGAGATAGAAGATAATCCTGAGCTTCTCAAGGAAGAAGCGGGAAGCAGGGAAGAGAAAGTGGTCATGGACCTTCTAAAGAGAGAATATGAGAAAGACCCTAACAAGTGGCACAGGGTAGCGAAGGATATACACGGGACTTCTGAAGAGACCACTACGGGCGTTCATAGGCTCTACCAGAGGCAGAAGGATAATACATTGCTTTTCCCGGCGATGAATGTCAACGATTCTGTCACCAAATCGAAATTCGATAATCTTTATGGGTGCAGGGAATCCCTTATTGACGGCCTGAAGAGAGCTACAGACATAATGATCTCCGGCAAGACCGCTGTTGTCTGTGGATATGGGGATGTAGGCAAGGGATCTGCCCAGAGTCTCAGGTCGCAGGGAGCAAGGGTAATGATAACCGAAGTGGACCCTATATGCGCTCTCCAGGCGGCAATGGAAGGTTATGAGGTCAAGAGGGTTGAGGACACTCTTGATGAAGCGGATATATTTGTTACAGCTACAGGTAATAAGGATGTAATAACCGTGGAGCATATGAAGAGGATGAAGGATATGGCCATTGTCTGCAACATAGGCCATTTCGATAATGAGATCCAGGTCGAGAAACTTGAGGATGAAGGACAGGCAGAGAAGATAGAGATAAAACCACAGGTACATCAATATAAGTTCGAAGATGGTCATTCTATAATCATGCTTGCTGAAGGAAGGCTTGTTAACCTGGGTTGTGCTACAGGCCATCCGTCTTTCGTGATGAGCAATTCTTTCTCCAACCAGACCCTTGCCCAGATAGAGCTCTGGAAGAACAAGGATGTTTATGAGAGGAAGGTCTATATGCTACCCAAGCATCTTGATGAGGAAGTTGCAAGGCTTCATCTTGATAAGCTGGGTGTTAAGCTCACCGAGATGACACAGGAACAGGCAGAGTACATAGGTTTCCCGAAGGAAGGACCTTACAAACCAGAACATTACAGATACTGATGGCACAGGAGTTAGCGCCGTTCAACAGAGGAGGAGTGGAAAGATACATCGACTGGTATCTTGACAGGAACAAGAAATTCGAGCTTGTCGATGGGATAAGCAGGAATTTCGGTGTCAAGTATGATGATGTTCTGGAGTATGTCTGGGAAAGATATGTGGAGAGGGCTAAGAGCGAATCGGATAACGGAGCTCTGAAGAATTCTTTCCGTGACGCTTTCAATAAGTACCAGCGGGGATTCAGGTTGAGTGATCCCAAAGCTTTCAAAGCCTTTCTTCAGGAAAATAAGCATGAAGCATCTCTCCAGGCCGTGTTTTATGGAAAGGACAAGGACTTTATAGATGATGTGCTTGCCGGTCTTTATATGAACAAGAACGAAGAGAAAAAACTGGAACTCACCGATAAGATGCTTGATCTCTATAACCAATACAGGTCAAGAGGAGATTTCATGGCCAGGAAGAATGCTCTTGTAGAACTCATTGATTATGTTTCTTCTGATACAGATAGTAATTCAGGATATCCTGTCTCAGGGAATCCTGTCTAGTTGTCTTATCCGGTAATCCTCTTCCGGCTCTTCCTCCATATTTTTGGATTCCTCTCCCTTCTCCTGCGCCGGTTCTGTTGGTTCTGTCTGTTCAGCAGGTTTATCATTTTCTGTCTTCTCTTCCTGCCCGGACATGTTAACTTTTTCGGGAGATGCGTTTATCCCTATATAATCAGTATGTTCCTTGAGCTTCTTCATCACCTTATCCAGGTTCTCTGGCTTCGCCTGCTCTGCTTTCCACTGGAAGTCAATATTATCGTTCTCAAACCTGGGGATTATGTTGATTGTAAGTTGGTCTTCAAGACCATTATTGATGATTATATTCGTTCCCTGAGCACCGAGGGTCTCAAAAATAGAGGAAGCTATCTTGCTCGTCACAATGAAAATATGCTCTATCTCCTCCTCAGCATGGTCTTCAAGATAATCCTTCCCTGTTTTTGGATGTACTTTCACATGGCCTTCCACGAGACCTTTCTCTGCCACATCAGCCTTCAGGAGGGCATCTTCGTATATCATCCATCACCCTCCTTGCCGAAAAGTTTTGAGACCTTGTCAAGGTCAGATCCTTCTTCCTCTTTCTCTTCTTCATCGGACCCTTCGGTTTTTTCCCTCTCTTTCAGCTCGGCTATTATCCTGTCTGGGTCAGTGCCCTCAAACAGACCTTTCAGCTTCTCACTCTCGGGCAGCTGTTTCTTGAAAGATTCAGGATCATCCAGGATGAATCCCTTGAGCCTGGGGTTCTTCTCTATGAAATCAAGGATCTCTTCATGGCTCTTCTCACTTGCTCCCTCATCTCTTGTTTCATCTTCTATACTTTTTTCCTTCTCTTCTCCGGAACTTTCCTCTTCCCCTCCCTGATAATCAGGAACGAAATGTCTTATAACCTCATCTATATCCACTTGCTCGAACATTGATTTCAGCTGTTCGTTCTGGGGAACAGCTTTCTTGAATTCTGACGGTTCTTTCACGAGGGCGTCTTTCAGCTGTGGGTTCTTCTCTATTATACCTATTACCTGGTCCTTGGTGAACTTCTGCTTTAGAGGAACCTCATTACCCTCATCATCTTTAATCGGATATCTGCTGTAATCATCCTTCAGCATAATGGAAAGGTTGTTTGAGAGTTTACTCCTGAGGTCTTCAACCTTCTCTTTATCAAGGTCCTTTTCCTTGATATTCAATTTAGTTACTTCCTCTGGATTCCTTGCTATGACATGGACCATGAAGTGAGAGCTCTGCTGTCCTGCAGCACCGCCATTAGCGACGAATATTGTGCTTCCCTGTTTGAGGAACAGCACCTTCTCGATATCGGCGATCTTCACAGAAACAGAGAAAAGATCCTGGAACTCTTCTTCCGATAAGAGAGGCAGGATGGGATAATGTTCCTTCGGCATCACTAAAGCGTGTCCTTCGGCAGTCGGGTTGATATCAAGTATGGCTCTTGTCTGGTCGTTCTTGAAGATTATCTTCGCCGGGATCTCACCCTTGATTATCTTACAGAAAGGACAGTTCTTCTTTTGTTCTTCCAGGGCTTTCTTCTGATCATCTGATAACATTATTCAGCCGGTTATTTAATCAGGTCATATTTCCTGAGGATATCCTTGAATTCTTCTACCCTGCCTTCATCCTTAAGCCTTTGGATCTCTTTCTTAGGGAGCTTTTCCAGTATATCTTTCGTAAATTTTGCAACCTTCTTGAAATCGTCTTTAGAAATTGCTTTCTCTTCTGATTCTTCTTTCTCTTCACTGCCTTCTTCCTCTACTTCCTTCTCAAACTCCTCAGCATCATTTCCTGACGTGAGGAAAGACAGTATTCTCTCGAAGAACCCTCTCTTACGTGTTTCCTGCGGTTCTTCTTCCTGTTCTGGCTCTTCATCAGGCTCTTCCTGGACTTCCTGTTCAGATTCGTCCTTCTTGACCTCCTCTGTGACGTCTTCGCCTTTAAATTCCTCTTCGGGTTTCTTCTTAGGTTTTATCCATTCGAAAAGATTCTCGATCCATTTTTTCTGCCTGATAAGGACTACTTTACCTTTCCCTTCATACTGTTTAAGGCCAGAAAACCTTTCTCTGGATTTACCTCTCTTGTCAAGATAAGAGGCCAGTTCATTGTCCAGCTCAAACCTTCTCTTCTGTTTTTCGTCCATAAGAATAAATATTAAAGAGGAAGTATAAATATCTTTTTATCAGAGAAGTTTCAGCTCATTTATTATCTTATCTATCTCGCTCTCTTTATCCGGACCTATAGCGACAGCGGTCTCTGTTCCGGGTGCGATGACGGTATGTCCTGCATCTGTAATAAGAGAAGAAGTAAGGCCAAGATCCTTGGCCATTTGGTTGTACTTATGCAGGCTCTGCCTGTCAGGGACCTTGAGGACGACTTTCTTCTGTCCCTCTGATCTCCAGCCCCTCACTTTCTCCTTAGCCGACTTGAGGGCTGCCTCCACTGATGCATGGGCAGCCTGCCCGGCCAGTTTCCCTTTCGGGAGCTTGAGATCCTGCCTGACAAGTATCGCCTGTTTGTACATCTTAACAGGTCCCCGAAGGTGTTGAAGAGCCTGAATTTGAGGAGCTCAATGTTTTGCTGCATCCTTCAAGGCCTTCATTCCTCTTGCAGAGCTCGGTCTTGGCTTTCTCAGCATCGACTCCTGAAAATTTGTACTTGTTGTTCGCAAGCCAGGTGGGTGAGGCTGAAATGCCGAGCTCTTTTGCGATCTTAATGTCCTCGCTGAGGAGCTCTTCACCTTCTTCACCTTCAGTGCATTCTTTTACTGCATCTTTATCAACACCTGTCTTTTCAGCACAGTTCTGCCAGTCCTTGTCTTTTACACCGTTCTCGCTCCTGCAGACGAGGTAATCTCTCCATGCATCCGAAGAATGTTCCTTCACGCAAAGCTGTCTGATGTTCTCTTCCACTTCATACTGCCCGTGAAGGCTGCTGAAACCGTCTTCAGTCTTACTTGCGATGTAGTGGACCTCATAATCAATATCTTCGAGATTCTCAACGACTTCATCGAGAGAGATTATGGCTTCCTTTCCGTACGGACAGTCGCTCATCGTGAAGAGCTGGAGGTGCTTCTCCTTTTCTTCTCTACAGACTGTCTTTCCCTGACAGTCAGGATCCTCACAATCTACCTTTCCATTACCTGTATCATCCTTATCATTATCACAGATCTCTTTGGTCGGATCGAACTTGGATCCAACTGCCAGGTGAAGATAATCTCCTGCCTCAGAGATATAATTCTTGACCTGGCTGTATTTTGATGTATCTTTCACTTCTTCTTCAAAGAGGAATGCAGGGAGTCTCTTCCCGCCGATCTCATCATAGAGGTTCTTCCCTTCTTCAGTATTGTAGTCGATTTTTTCCACGTTCATCTCCGGGAAAAGTGAACCCAGGTTGCTTGTCAGTTGTTTTATCATACCACTGCATTCTTCACATCTTTCATCCGTGAGAACTTTCAGGTTTATCTCTTTCACTTCAGGAAGCTCTTCACATGCTTTCGGAGTGCCTTCTATATTCTCACAGATGGCCCTCATGAAATCAGTTGTTGATCTTCCGCCACTATAGCTCTCATCATTAAGGAAAATGGTCGGGCTGCCTGTTGCTCCTGCTTCCTTGGCTTTCTCGAGGCTCTCCCTTAGGAGTTCCTTGCCTTCTTCACCCTCATAACATTGCCTTATCTTATCAACCTTGAGATCTGCCTCTTCAGCGCATTTTTCCCAGTTGCCCGGGATATTGTCTGCATTCTCATTCTGGCAGGTTATCATATCCATGTACTTATCCGGGTTGTACTCCATAGCACAGAGCTGGACTATGTTCCCTTTCACTTCGGACTGTCCATGAAGGCTCTTGAATCCATCTCCATCTTTATCAGCTATGTATTCCAGGTTGAAGTCTATATGACTGCCCAGCTTATCCATTACAGGAGCTATGGCGTCAACTACCTCTGTGCCGTAAGGGCACTGGCTCATGACATAGAAATCAAGCTTGACCTCTTCCGAGCCTGATCCAGATCCGGAGGTTTCTTCCGGCTCACTTTCTTTCTCTTCTATCTTCTCCTGGATAGCCCCCATTGACTGAACTGCTATATCTGATAGTTCAGCGGTCTCTGGGTGTTTCTCACTCAGCTTATTGACAGAATTTATGCAATGGTCCATGGTGCTTGTACCGGTGAAACCATTTGTGAGCAGGGCAGCTATAAAAAGGATTCCGAACACAGCTGTGGCGTAAGCCCAGGGGTTCTGCTTCTCCTCTTTTTTATGGCTCTTATGCTGTTTCTTGTGAGCTTTATGCTCCTTATGTTCTTTTTTCTCGTGCTTCTTATGCTCTTTCTTTCCGTGTGAATGGCTCTTATGTTGGGTCTTTTTATGTTTGGTATGCTCTTTCTTATCAGACATTGAAATTTCACCTCTCTTCCTAATCCCCGGCATATATTATTTAAATTTTATGAAAATCAATGTTTATGCATCGGAGAGATTTTCTGACATTACCATAAACTATATAAAGATTCAGCGAAACTTCTCTTCCTATGTCACTATTCAAGGATATGCTTCAGTCGGATGAGAGCATCTTCAGGGACACTGTGGTCCTCGATTATGATTTCGTTCCTAAGGTATTGCCCCACAGGGACGGGGAGCAGAACCACATAGCCAGTTGCATAAGGCCTCTCTTCTCCGACAGGAACGGGAGGAATGCCCTCATTACCGGGACTCCGGGCATAGGGAAGACTGTTGCCTGTAAGCATGTGTTGAAAGAGCTGGAACAGCAGACGGACGAGATCCATCCTGTCTTTGTCAGCTGCTGGAAGAAAAGGTCCTCCTATAAGATAATGGTGGATATCTGCGAGCAGATAGGCTATAAGCTAACCCATAACAAGAGGACGGATGAGCTTTTCAGGGAGGTTAAGAGGATAATCAATAAATCTTCTGCGGTTTTCGTGTTCGATGAGATAGACAGAGCAGATGAATTCGATTTCCTGTATATGCTTCTTGAGGAGATATATAAGAAATCTGTGATCCTTATAACCAACTATAAGGACTGGTACATGACACTTGATGAGAGGATACGGTCAAGACTCACTCCTGAGACGATAATCTTTGAAGCATATTCTCTTGAGGAGACGAGGGAGATCCTTTCGAAGAGGATAATCTATGCTTTCCACGATGGAGTTATCTCTAATGATGTCTTGAACAGGATATCTGAGAAGGCCTATGAGATGAAGGATATAAGGACCGGGCTCTTCCTGTTGAGAGAGGCGGGGAATTGTGCAGAGGACAAGGCTAAGAAGAAGGTAGAGATGGAGGATGTAGAGAAGGCTATAAGCAAGATGTCCGGTTTCAAGAAGAAGAGCACTGATGATCTGCAGGATGATGCTAAACAGATACTAGAGACAGTGAAGGAGAACTCAGGTGGCAAGATAGGGGAGATCTACAGGGAATATAAGAAGAAGGATGATGAAATTATCTATAAGACATTCCAGAGGAAGATTAAAAAGCTCGCTGATGACGGTTATATAGAGACCAAGACCATAAAAGGTGGTGAGGAAGGCAGCACGACTATTGTAAATTATGACACAACAAAAAGGTTGACGGATTATGGATGATCCCGTGGAATTCCTTAAGGGTGTTGAGCATGAGAAGATAAATGATTCTTATTTTGATACTGAAGGTGTCAGGGAGATAATGGGGAAAGTGCCTTATACTCCCGAACATGCAGGGCTTTTTCTGGGCAGGGAAAAGAAAGGCAGGTTCATACCCGGCTTCCCTCTCCTGGAGATGATGGATCAGGATATTGTGATAAAGGACAAGGGTATCTGGATGTTCCTCTGCGGCAGGGAAGTCCACAGGAAGAATATCCTGTCCAAAAGTTCTAATGAGGGCCTGGTCGCGAACGAAAGAGGGGAAATCCTCGGTATAGGTAAAATAAAGAAAGGAAGCCTTTCCCCGTCATTCGACAGGGGAGATTTTCTCAGGAGAGAGACGCCTTAGAAGAAGGATTCTTTCTTCACTTTCTTGACCGCTTCAACTTTACTCCACGGGGCAGGCATCTGCGAGTTTCTCCTTTTCGGTCTCTCTTCTGAAACTGTTCTCATAAAGGTCTTAAGCAATCTGTCAAAATGTTCCACTATGGTCACCGCTTTTAGCTTTTTTGTAAAGACCGGTGAGCAAGGGATTTATATAAAGTTATTGATTGGTTCTCCACAGGTCTTTTATTCAAGAGCTTTCACCGCAACAAGCTCTTTACCCTCGAAAAGTTTCAGAGAAGCACCTCCTCCGGAAGAGACATGTGTCATCTTATCTTCCAGGCCCAGCCGGTGGATCGCTTCAGAGCTATCTCCTCCGCCTACGATTATTTTTCCGCCTGTCTCGGCAAGTTTTTCTGCTATATCTCTTGTTCCACAGGAGAATTTTTCGATCTCGAAAGCACCTATAGGGCCGTTCCAGATGATGGTGCCTGCCTCAGCCAAGTGTTTCTTGTACTTTTCCAGAGTCTTAGGTCCTATGTCCACGGCAAGCCAGCCATCCTTTATAGAGGCTATGTCCACCACCTCTGTTTTCGCATCTTCGCTGAACTCATCAGCTATTAGTGCATCCTCAGGAAGTATTAGGTTCTCTGAATCCAGCACTTCTTTAAGTTTATCCCTGAACTTTTCCAGACCCTCATCATCTACCTTGGATCTGCCTACTGAATAGCCCTTGGCCTTTAGGAGTGAGAATGCTAAAGCTCCTCCGATTAGAACCTTGTCTGCCCTTTTCAGCATACTACCTATTGTTTCGAGCTTGTCCGCTTTCACACCTCCGATTATAGAAATGAAAGGTCTTTCCGGTGAGCTCATATTGCCCTCTATTACCTCGAGCTCTTTCTGTACAACCCTTCCTGCGCAACTTTCTATAAATTTAGGCACGGATGTCATCGAAGCGTGTTTCCTGTGGCAGTTCGAGAAAGCATCCTGGACAAATACATCTGCCAGGGAAGCGAGTTTCTTACCGAACTCATCTCTCTCCTCCTCGTCTTTGCTCTTCTCTGCCTTGTTGAACCTGAGGTTCTCCAGGAAGACGATTCTTGCCTGAGAAGAAGACGGATCCCATCCATCGACCTTCTCCACCCTCTCGCCGAGGATCTCTCCCAGTCTCTCGGCTATCCTGTCTGTTTTCAGATGGGGCTCGTTATCCTTCGGCCTTCCTAAATGACACATGAGGATAATCTTCTTAGCCTCTTTCAGTTCATTTATTGTAGGAAGGGAGATCCTTATCCTGCTGTCGTCGGTTATATTCCCCTCTTCGTCCATCGGCACGTCCGAACCGAGCCTTACAAGAACTATCTTGTCTTTGAATTCAATATCGTCCATGGTCTTCATGATCACACCTCTTTCGGGCCTTGATTTTTTTATTATCTTCTCCTTTACTTAGGTTTATAAATATATTGGTAAGATTTAAATATAATCATTTGACACAAGGGCATGATGGGTGAGAAGAACATTATCGGGCTTACCGAGGAGATCCTTGTCAAAGGAAGGGATAAAGAGAAGAAAGTGATGGCGAGGATAGATACGGGAGCTACAAAATCATCCATAGATTCCCCTCTGGCAGCAGAGTTGAACCTCGGGCCGGTCATCGGCACGAAGGTCGTAAAATCAGCACATGGGATAAGCAAAAGACCTCTCGTTGAGGCTTCTGTGATAATGGGGGGGAAAGAGATAAAAGGGGAGTTCTCGATCGCAGTCAGGGAACATTTGAAGTATCAGGTCCTTATCGGTCAGAATCTCCTCAAAAAAGGTTACCTTATAGATCCGAGCAAATGAAAGCAGCAATAGTATCACTGGGAAGCGTATCATCACAATGGACGCTTGAAGCGATGAGGAAATATTTTGACGAGGTTGAAGATGTCAACCTGAAAGAGATAGAGATAAATCTGGGTGCAAAGAAGAACTCCGTGCTCTATAGGGGTGAGCCTTTAGGGGAGTATGATTGTGTTTATCTTAAGGGTTCTTTCAGGTATGCGCCTGTATTGAGGTCTATTGCTTCTTTATTGCCTGAAAAGACATACACCCCAATCCAGAGCAGTGCATTCACTATAGGTCATGATAAGCTCCTTACTCATCAGGTCCTCCAGGTGGCAGGAGTGCCTATGCCTGAGACATACATAGCTTCCACGATGGAGGCAGCGAAGAGGATGCTCGAGAAGGTCAATTATCCTATTGTTCTTAAGTTCCCCCAGGGAACACAGGGTAAAGGTGTGATGTTCGCTGAGTCTTTCGCATCCGCAAATTCAGTTCTTGATGCTCTTAATGCGCTCAACCAGCCCTTCATAATCCAGGAATATATAGATACCAACGGGACAGATACGAGGGCTTTCGTTGTGGGTGACAAGGTAGTCGCTGCTATGAAGAGAAAGTCTTCCGGGATGGACAAGAGGTCTAATCTTCATTCAGGAGGGGCAGGAGAGCCATGTGAACTCGATAATTACACAAAGAAAGTAGCTTTGGATGCAGCAAAAGCACTGGGTGCGGATATTTGCGGTGTTGATATCCTTACAAGTGTCGCTGGACCGAAGGTGATCGAACTCAATCTTTCTCCCGGTCTTCAGGGCATAGTGAAATCCACGAAGATAGATGTCGCTGATAAGATCGCGAAGGCGCTCTATGCGAGAACACAGAAGATCTCTGATGAGAAGAAGAAGAAGAGCACGAAGGAGATCCTCAAGGACCAGGGTATAGAGGACATAAATTCTGGTCAGGAGATAATAACGAATCTGGATTTCAGGGGTAACAGGATACTTCTTCCTGAAGTGATAACGCAGATTACAAGGTTCAATGAGAAGGATGACATGGTCGTGAAGACAGAGAAAGGGAAGCTCGAGATCAAGAAGTTCTCATAGATTTCTTATGGTTTTAGGTGATCATTTTTAATGGTTAGCTGCACAACTCCACAAAATATTTATATTAGCATACTGTTATGATAATCAATTCTGTATAGTGGGGTGCTATGAATGGCAAAAGAAAAAAAGAAGATACTAATCGTGGATGATGAACCGCATATTGTTAAGCTAATGAGGATGACTCTTGAGAAGAAATTTGAGATACATGAAGCTTATACTTCACATGAAGCGATGAATAAGGTTAAAGAGGTAGTCCCGGATCTGATCCTCCTTGATATAATGATGCCGGGAGAGGATGGCTATCAGATAAGTTCCAGGTTGAGACAGAGCAAGAGATTCAAGGATACGCCTATAATATTCGTCTCTGCGAAGAACCAGCTTGATGACAAGATGAAGAGTATCGATCACGGAGGAGATGATTACCTGACCAAACCATTTGACCCCAATGACCTCGAGAAGAAGGTTGAGGCGAACCTTCTTATGAAGAGATGGGAAAATGAACAGCCTGAATGATAAGATCAAGAAGAGGATACTCGATTACCTGAGGCTTAAGAAAGCAGGTGCTTCTAGCAGCGAGATAGCTAAGAATACCGGACATAACAGGCTGACGGTAACAAAATATCTTGAGATCCTGAAGGCCAAGAGATTGATAGATTATGAGACGGTCGCTCAAGCGAAGCTCTGGAAGCTCTCGGATAACATCGCCAAAAGGGTTCTTGTGGTGGATGATGAACCTCATATAGTCGAGCTTGTAAAGCTCACCCTTACAGGTAAGGACAAGAAGGTGATCGAATCTTATTCAGGCATGGATGCTCTGGAGAAGATAAAGGAGCAGGTACCTGATGTGATCATACTCGATCTGATGATGCCTGGTATGGATGGTTATGAAGTCTGCAGGAGGCTTAAGAATGATACGAGGACAAAACACATACCTATAATAATCCTTTCTGCAAAGAATGATCTGAAGGATAAGCTGAAGGGGATCAATATAGGAGCGGATGATTACCTGACCAAGCCGTTCGATCCTTCTGAAATAGAAGCCAGGGTGAATAACCTTCTTGCCGATCAGGCTACCGGTCTAAACCCTTTATCCGGAATAGAGGGGAAGATGCAGTTCTTTGATTTCATTGAGAATCATAAAGGGTTTGTGTACAGGATCGAGATAAAAGGCATAGAGGATTTCAACAAGCAGCATGGAGCAAGGAGAGGTAATGAGCTGATAAGGTTCGTCGGCAGACTCGTAAAGGAGAAGTCTGATGCGAGGCTGTTCCATCCGGTGTATAATGTCTTTGTAGCGGTTACTGATGAGAAGGATTTCTCTTCCAAGATAAAGAAAGCATTCAATGAAGTTTCATCTTATGTTCTTGATGATAAGGGGAATGTCTCTCTTTCTGTAAGGAAGACAGAAGCGGGGAGAGTGTTATGATGAAAAAGTTGAAGAGACTGAGGGAAAGGCTGGAGAATGATGAAGAGAAGATAAACATACTGAAATCACTTTTCCCGGACATATCAAAACTGAAAAATGTACATGAGACCCTCAGGTATTTCCTGGAGATGTTTTCAGAATATGGTTCTGATGATCCGAGAATATACCTGTATGATAAGGAGAATAAATTTGTCACGCACAGGGCTTATTTCCATAAAGGGCCTGTCATAGAGGAAGGCAGGTTCGATAGACCTTCTCAGCATGGCATGAGTCTTAAGAGCAATAACAGGGAATATGGTTTTCTCTTCCTTGAGGATAAGGTAATGAAACGTTTCAGGAACCTGAAGGGGAAGATATCCGATATAATCTACATGTCGCTTCTCCTTACAAGGCTTCAGAAAAGGGTGGAGGATATAACCTCTATCTCCGAGATAAGCAAGGAGATGGTGACCTATGACCTTAACAGTCTCCTGAAACTTATCCTTGATACTGCCCTGGAGAGGATCAATGCTATCAGCGGCTCGATAATGCTCCTGGAGGATGATGTCCTTCAGGTCAAATATGCTAAGGGTTCAGGGATAAGGAAGAATTTCTCGGAGATAAAGTTCAGGATGGGCGAAGGGGCAGCCGGTACTGTAGCAGAGAGCGCAGAGATGGTTCTCATAGAGAATAAGCTCAAGGATGAAAGGTATATCGATGTAGGGAGCAGGACATACACGAAGAACTCTTACATAGGCTTCCCTCTGCTTTTCAAGGGAAAGGTGTTGGGCGTACTCAATGTGGATTTCAAGAGCTCGAGGGAGATATCGGACGACTGCATCCAGTTCCTTGAGATCCTTGCTTCGAATGCTTCCATCGCCATAAGGAATACCCAGCTCTATAATGAGCATATCAAGAGGGTCAAGAGGCTGTCTGCTGTGTATGATGTCACTAAGAAGATAAGCGCTACTCTTGATCTTGAGGAGGTCCTTGATGTCATAGTCGTGAAGATAATAAAGATGGTGAATGCAAGCAGTTGCTCGGTCCTTCTCCTGGATAAGACAAAGACCCGGCTCGTGCCTAAATCCATATATAATCTAAGTGGCAGGCATCTCCACAGCAAGACCATAGGTCTTGATGATACCCTTAGCGGCAAGGCTGTCTCAAGCAAGGATATGGTCTACAGGAGAGATATACTGCAGGATCCTGAGTATGGGGACAAGGATTATGCAAGGAAGAAAGGATTCAGGAGTTTCCTCTCTATACCTCTCGTGATAGAGAATCACGGGATCGGTGTTATCAACATATATACTAAAGACGAAAGAACATTCTCAAATAACGAGCTCCAGATGTTGAGCAGTTTCGCTGACCAGGTAGCTATAGCTATAGAGAAAGCCATCTTATACAGACATATAAAGAATGATAAGGAGAAACTGAGCAAGGTCCTTGAGATAAGCAATGAGCTTTCTGCCACCCTTGACTTTGACAGGCTCCTCCATATAACCCTGAAAAGGTGTGTCGAACTTACCGGAGCAAAGGGCGGTGCTCTTCTTGTGAAGGAGGATGATTGGCTTAAGATACATGAGGCCATAGGCTATAGCAAGAATAAGAAGGAGACAAAAGTGAAGATCGGCCAGGGAATAACAGGCTGGGTGGCCGAGAACGCTGAGCCTCTCTTCGTCGGCGATGTGTCCAAGGATGACAGGTATTATAAAGTCCTGCCAAGGGAGAAGTCAGAGGCAGCTTTGCCCATCAGGATAAAGGGGAAGGTCTTCGGAGTCCTTAATCTTGATAGTAATGAGAAGAACAAGTTCGAGAAGCACAGGGAAACATTGGAGATCCTCATGGACAGGATTTCTATGGCGATAGAGAACTCCTGGCTCCATAAGGAGAGCAAGAATTTCAATAAGAAACTCAAGGAAGAGGTCAGGGCGGCAACCAAGAGTCTTCTCAAGGCCAACAGAAGACTCATAAAGATGGATAAGCTGAAGACTGATTTCGTGAGCAATGTGAGTCATGAGCTCAGGACTCCTCTTACCTCGATAATAGGTTATTCTAAACTTCTTAAATCAGAAAAAATTGGCTCTCTGAACGAGACCCAGAAGGATTCCCTCAACACGATTATAGATGAATCAGAACGTCTTACAAGGTTGATAAACGATCTCCTCGATCTCTCTAAGCTTGAGAGGGGGAAGATGTCCCTGAACCTTACTGAAGTAGATATTAATTCTCTGATAGACCATGCTCTGTCTGTTATGAAGCCACAGGGAACCGAACTGGAGTTCTGTGTCGAGAAGGGAAGTCTCCCGAAGATATATGCGGATAAGGATAAACTTAGCCAGGTGATCAATAATCTACTCAGCAATGCAATCAAGTTTACCAAGGAAGGGGGAACAATAACCATAAGAACAAAGGATGCAAGGACCCATGTGAAGGTGAGTGTCACGGATACGGGCAAGGGGATAAAGAAGGAGAATATCCCCAAGCTTTTCGATAAGTTCTATCAGGTCGATCCTTCACTGACGAAAATATCTTCGGGTACAGGTCTGGGTTTACCTATAGCCCAGCATATAGTGAAGATGCACGGAGGCTCGATGGATGTGGATTCAGAACCAGGGAAAGGAACTAAGTTCACTTTCTCTGTCTCCAAGAAGCTTAAGAAAGTAAGGGAATGATCATTTGTACTTGTACCTGACTTTTATGGAATCCTTATCCTTCTCTTTGCTCTGTTTCTCCCTTTTACCTCTTCTGTGATTTTTATAATTTCTCCTGAACAACCGTCTGAAAAACCACCTGGCCAGGGGTCTCCTGAACACATAACCGAGGATGACAAGCACTATTATAATAGGGAAAGCTATTATGAAGAGCTTGAGGAATAATAGAAGTATTAGTATGAAAAGCCCCAGAAAGACTAATGATGAGATAAGCGCCGGTAGGCCTGATATGGTATATGATCTCATACCTTAAGCTTATCCTTCTGTCTATTTAAATTTTTCCAGATGTAACTTATATTATCAAATATGATAGAAAAATATGAATAAAAAAATGAAAAGTTTTTGAAATCTGTGATCAGTTGATTATGATTGCTAAAATGGATTTTAGGATCAAAACTTCACTGACTAGCCTACTCTTAGTGAGTGGTTTTTGATTTACTCTGTTTTCTTGACATTGGATGCCTTTGGTCCTCTATCTCCTTCTTCAACTTCGAATTCGACAGCGTCGTCTTCTGTAATGGAAACGCCTTCCTGAAGACCGGTCTGATGGACGAAATATTCTTTGCCATCTTCGCCTTTGATAAAGCCGAAACCTTTCATGTCATTGAAAAATTTTACAGTTCCTTTCATGTTCTCACCTCCTTTCATCTTCTTCATTGATCTTTTCCTGGCATTCTTCACAGTGCCTTTGTTTAGAGTTACCCTTCATAACAGAAAATCTTTTCCTGCACTCCATACAGTATTTTATTATCTTGTAATTTACCATCTTGAAAAATCAGAATTGGTCAAACTTGAATTGTAACAATCTTAAAGACAAGAGTGAAAATGTCCTGATTATAATGTGTTATATTCTGCCCTTATTTAAGCGTTTTGGTTTTTCGGGGTGTCTTTAGGTAAGTTTTTTATATAATCCCTGTTCATTAATGCCTATGCCCAGGAAAAAGAAAGAGAAAAAACCAGAGAGAACCCCGGAAGACCGGAAGAGGATGAAGGGTAATATACTTGCGATAGCTATAGCTGTGGTTTTCCTGTTCTTCATCATGTTCGGTGTGGACACTTTCATGGACGATCCTGAGAGGGATTGTGAATGCAACAGAAGCAAAGAACCCAACGCTTCAGCTGATGTTCCTGTATGTGGTGAGGAATACCAGCAGTGCAGGGAAGAGCTTGAAGAGGCAAGGAACGATCATAAGCTGAAGGTATTCATAATCATGGCGGTTGTGGGCATAGCTGCGATAGCCGGGAGTTTCTTCATCTTTGTCGATTCGGTTTCCACAGGCATAATGGGGGGAGGTCTCCTTACCCTCTTCATCGGTGCTATCGAGAACTGGAGCAATTTCCATGACTGGATGCGTTTCATTGTCCTGGGAGTTGTTCTGTTCATCCTGGTTTGGCTGGGATATAAGAAATTAAGGTGAGCCAATGTTTCTTTTTGTACTTTCTAAATTCCATCTTGAGATGGCTGCTTATGAGGTATTATCTGTTGCAGAACCAGGATATACTGAACAGAAGGAAGATCTCCTCTTGCTTGATGATGCCGGCAATTATGAGAGGCTGGCCTTCACTAACAAGGTCATCGAGGTGATAATTGACTGTCCTGAGGATGAACTTGAAGAGAGTATATCAGGGACAAGTTTCGAAGAGAATGATTATTGTGTAAGATGTTTCGGGAATGAGACCTTTTCTACAAGACAGGTGGCTTCATGGATATACAATGCTTTCGACAATCCCCGGGTCAATCTTGATTCTCCCTCTACCGAATATGAGGTGCATTTCAGGAAGGGAAGGGTTTTCTTGGGGAAAGTTCTCTGGAAGAATGACAAGGACTTTCTGGAGAGGAAAGCACATATGAGGCCTGAGCTCCATCCTTCCTCAATAGACCCCAGGGTGGCGAGGGCGGCAGTCAACATGACAGGGGCTAAAGACGAGGTCCTTGATCCCTTCTGCGGCTCTGGTGGACTTCTTATCGAAGCAGGACTTATGGGGCTCAAGGCTGTTGGTTTCGATATAGATGATATAATGCTCCGTAGGGCTGAGATAAACCTTAAACATTATGGTGTTGATTATGAGCTTTACAAACAGGATGCTCTCAGTTTTGAAAAGGGATATGATCATGTTGTGACGGATCCGCCTTATGGGAAGAATACAGGTGCGGGAGATCTTAAGATCCTTTACCAGAGATTCCTTGACCACCTCTCCTCAAGGCTAGGTGAGAGAGCGGTTCTTATTCATCCGGGTCTAGACCTGGACTTCTCTAAATTTAATGTCCTGGATGAGTTCTCTTACCGCATCCATAAGAGCATGAACAGGCACATTGTTGTGCTTGAGCAGGTAACAGAGAGAAAAAAATGAAATGAAAAATCATTTCAGTTCTATCCTTATTCCTCCTATCCAGCCTGCCACGAGATTATAGAGCCATGTGAATATGAGGCCGCCTATAAAACCTATTATTCCGTACATGATAGGGAATATGACTATGCTCGCTGCACCTATATTGTTGATACCCATCGGCACTGTTGTGCTTGCCGCAGCGGCTATCAGGCCAAAGACCAGGCCGACTATGACCATTATCAATCCATGCACTTTGGCAACCGAAACAGGATCTAAACTCTTCAGTTCTTTCATGATAAACACTGTTTATTTATAAATATACCTGAAATTCCCCGGCAAAATACAAAAAGATTTATAAATAGGGGTTAATAGTGTTAATCCTGGGTGAAGAGCC
>JBNJDG010000008.1:0-41082 GCA_051819665.1 Nanobdellota archaeon | reverse complement strand
GTATCAAATTCGCGTAACAATTTGTTCAGGATCCCACCAGGTCCGTACTTCTCAAGTTTTTTAGAAAAACTTGACTAAAACATTGGGAACTTTGTTCTTATTCCGAACGAAGTGCTTTTCCTCAATATTTATAAATGAAAGAATCTCCATGATCTCTATGGTCGAATTTTCAAGATTAGGTTTGTTCTCCTATAATCTGGAGGAGAAGAGGAAGTTCTGGATCAAGACAGCCGTAACTTTCTTTGCAATTATCGCTGTTGTTGTTTTATATATTGTATTTCTGAGAAATACAACTCATCCTATACTCTCCATCCCGCATAAGATAATAAGCCATATAGGGCAGCAGATAAGCGGACAGAGTCTCCTCTCTGTCTTTTACACAGCATTATTCGGCGGGCTTTTTTTCTTCATCATCCCGATGGAAGGCTTTTTCATCGCTTTCCTCTCCCAGGGACATAATCCAGTTCTGGCAATACTGCTCTATCTTACAGGTATGTTCATCTCGTTCAACATCAATTATTTCATTGGTCTAAGGCTCAGGGAACTCTCAAAAAAGATAATAAGTACCAGAAAGTTTTATAAGATAAAGGCGACCATAAATAAGTACGGTCCTCCTGGTATATTCATATTCAATATACTTCCCTTTCCTGCCCAGGCATTATCGGCTATAATCGGTGTTTTCAGGTATAACAGGATAAGGTTTTATGTATATTTCATAGCGGGACAAGGGGCAAAGTATGCGATAATAAGCACGTTTTATGTGTTGGTGATATCATGAAAATCATAACAGAAAGGAAAATCAGTACAGAGAATTCGCTAAACTCTTATCTCGGAAAGAAGGTCTTCTCGAAATCGGGAGATCATGTGGGCAAGGTGAAAGATCTTGTGATCAGGGATTATTATGTTGAAGGAATCATAGTGAAGGGAAAGAGATACATGTTCATAGATAAGAAGTATTTCTCTTCCGATGAAGAGGCCATAATACTTTCCATAGAACCAGTCTATAATCATCTCAGGAAAAGGGTATTCGATTCGGACGGTAAGAATCTGGGGAGGGTTATTGGTGTTGAGAGAAAGGATAATTCCAATGATTTCACCAATCTTATCCTGAAAAAGGGATATTTTTCCAAATCTTTCAAGATACCTTATAAGGAGATAAACGTACTCAAGAAGAATATTATACTCAATACGAGAAAATGACAGATATAATAACGGCTGATGATATCCTCGGTAAGCATGCTGTTGACCCTGAAGGGGCGATTATAGGTGTGATAACCAAGCTGCATATCTCAAAGAAGGATAAAGGCACTGTTGGGATAACAATAGATACGGGGTTCCTGAAGCCCGATATATTCGTCGGGATAAAGTATATAGAACACTTCGGGAAGGATGTGGTCTTCCTTAATACGATCCCCCCGGGAAGGTATAAGGGGTTAAAGGTTCTTACCTACAGCGGCAAAGAGATCGGCCGTGTGAAGAATGTAGCTATGAAAAGAAAGCACCCTGATTATTTCATTATAATCAACGAGACCGAGGAATTTGAGATACCTGCTTCCGATGTAAGCAAGATAGGTGATTGTGTGATACTGAAAAAATCCAAACAGAAAAATATATAAGTTCTTTATTCTTAAGTATTCACTATGAAAAGATTAATACTTCTGATATTGGCGCTGGTTTTCCTTACTGGTTGCAGTGGTCTTGATGACAGCCTTAATGATGAAGAGACTGAATTCATGGAGAACTGCATGGAGAAACAGAGAGGGACTATCATGGGGGAGATGGATTATGTCAACCCCATAGATAAGAAAGATCATTGTTATTATGCGCTTTCCATGGAGATGAAGGATCCGGAGCTTTGTGGCCTGATAGAGAACTCTCAGGCATTGAATGATTGTATCTATGTATTCGCTACAAGAACAAATAATGAGACTCTATGCGAGCGTCTTGATAATGAGGGGGAGGAGATGAGGTGTAAAGACCTCATAAGCCCGAAAATGATGGAAGGTTAACTTATCTTTTTGAAGGCCTGAGTCCTTTATCAAGAGCCTCTTTCCTTGTGCTGAATGTTACCTTATTCTCTGGTTTTATCCTTTTTGCAGCTGGTGAATCGGCTTTGAAGAACACTTTGCCGTTCTTTGCGGCTACGAATTTATCACTGGAACCTTTGTTTTCTTTCCCGTTCTCTTTCTCTTCTAGCCTGGCCTTGAGTTTCCTGTTCTCTTCTTTCAGGTCCTCCATGGTCTTTATTATCTTCTCCTGTCTCTGGGCAAAGAGGATAAGGTCCTGTTCCAGTCTTGATATGTCGTTCTTTGCAAGTTTGAATGATTGTATGACTTTGTTCTTGAAATCTTTCATAAGATCACCTTTCCTGACACTAGGCTGGCATTGACTTTTATAAATCTTTCTGTTTGTATCTACTTCAAAATGACATCCTCTTTCAGTTGGCGTTCAGGATTATGATTGATTCCCCCGGATTTCATAAATTATTTAAATCTCTGGTTTATCGGGAGTCGATATGTACAGGGGTTTTTTGAAGGCAATAGTCCTCAAGATGCTTGAGAAAGAAGCTCTTTCCGGGACTCAGATCATGGACAGGGTTGAGGCTAATACTGGCTATAAACCCTCTCCGGGTTCGATATACCCTCTTCTTAAGTCGATGAGGGGGGAAGGGCTCATCACGGCAGAGAGTTTCAAGAAAAGCAAATATTATTCCCTTACAAGAGAGGGTATTGATAAGCTTCATAATGTGATAAGATCCAGAGAGAGATTATTGGAGGAGAGAGCTAATCTCATCTCTGAAATAAACATCTCTTCCGAGGATAAGGAGGGTAAGCTCTTAAGGGATGATAAGAAGATTGCTTATCTTTTACAGGATTGGGATGATCTGAAGGATATAATCATAAAACTTGTGTCTTCAAAAGATTATGACCAGAAGAGAGACAGGATAAAAAAGACTGTCAGGAAGACTGTGAAGGAATTGAGGAAGATAAAGGATGCTTAAGAAGATAGCTGATATCCAGAACAAGTACCCTTATATTATCGTAATGTTTGCAGTGTTCCTTACCCTATTCTCTGTCTATGGGCTGCTTAACGTAGAGTTTCAGGGGGATATGTCTGAGGAGATGCCCCAACACTTACCCATATTCCAGCTTAATGATAAGATAACAGCGGAGCTGGGTGGCCAGGATACTATATTCGTGCTTTTGCAGCTTGACAGATCATTAGAGCTTGAGCCCCTCCATGATGACATAAGGGATGAGGAGATCCTTGAGTATGTTTCAGGACTTGAGAGGAGGCTTAAGGAAGAGAGCGTTATCGAGGATGTGAGGTCTGTTGCTCCTTATTATAGGCAGGCAGGTGTTAATGCTTTTGAAGTTTCTCCCAGAGCTTCCGGCTTTGTGAATGATGCGAAGGATAAGATGATCATGATGATCAAGGCGGATGTAGGTGAGGGTGAAGAAGAGGTAAAGTCTGTAACTGATATGATGAGGGATCATGTGAAAGCTATGTCTGTCCCTTCGGGTGTCAAGGTTTCCATAACAGGCAATCCTTCTGTGATCGTTGCGGTGATAAACCTGCTTAAGAAAGACTCTGTATATACAATAATCCTTGCCGGAACGATAATACTCGGTCTTCTTTTCATAACCCAGAGATCTTTCTCTAAAGGTCTGCTTATATTCACGCCGCTTTTATTGGGACTCATATGGACACTTGGTATACTCGGCTGGCTTGACATAAAGATTTCAGTCGCTACGGCCGGTATAGGGGCGATGGTCCTCGGCCTGGGTGTAGAGTATGGTGTCTTTATGCTCTCCCGTTATAAGGAGGAAAGGAAAAAGGGAAAGAGCCAGCTCGACTCGGTAAGGGAGACAGTTCCTACGGTAGGTGCTGCTGTTATGGGCTCCGGTTCGACGACTATGGTTGGTTTCCTGGCCTTGCTTTTCTCGGTCATGCCCATGATGCAGAACCTAGGGCTGAGCCTCGCAATAGGGATATTCTTTTCCATACTTGCTGCCGTATTCGTTCAGCCGTCCCTTCTGATGCTCGAAGAGAATTTTGAAGTATGGTTTACACATAAGATGCATGATATGTATATGAACAAGAGAAAGAGGCTGAAAAATGATTAGGCTATATTCAAGATTCGTTTCGCGAAGGCCGCTTTTGGTGCTCTTAATAATAATAGCCTTAACTGTATCTGCATTCTATCTTTCGGGACAGGTGGGAACTAAGAGTATGGATAATCAGGATACTCTGCCAGAGGACATAGAGGTCATAAAAACCTTTGATATCATTGAGAACAATTTCGGCGGCAGTGATACCCTTATGATAGCAATACAGGTAGAACCAAGGTATGCAGAATCGGATGAGGTAAGGGACATGTATGATCCTGAAGTGGTTGAATATATGCATATAATAGGGCAGATGGCTGAGAGGGATAATGATATTACCATGGCTTCCAGTCTTTCCACTGTCCTTTATGAGATGAATGGAGGGAAGCTTCCCAACTCTAAGCGTAATGTAATAGAGCTTGCAGATAGGGCTCCTGTTTCAGATTATGTTAATGATAAGAGAGACCTGGCTGTAATAAACTTAAGACTTTCCGGGAGTTATGATGGAGAGGAAATAGTCCATCATCTCCAGGATCTGATTGATGATATGCCTTCTCCTGCGGGAGTCAAGGTCAATGTTGCTGGTAATGAGGCAACCCAGCCCGTGGTCCAGGAGAAGATAGGTCCTGATATGCAGAAGACCTCGATTTACTCTCTTATTGGAATACTTGCTGTATTATTCGCCCTTTTCCTCTCTTTCAGGTATGCTATCACTCCCCTGGTTGTGATAGGTCTAGGTATCTTATGGGCTTTCGGTTTTTTCGGTCTTGTTGGAATAAACATGAGCCCTGCTACATCAGGGGCGATCTCAATGATAATGGGAATCGGTATTGACTTCGGGATACAGACACTTTCGAGGTTCAGGCAGGAAGTCAAGGACAAGAAACCTGAAGAGGCGATGGAGATAACCATGAATAATGTTCTCATGCCGATGACTACGACAACTGTAGCAGCCCTTATTGGTTTCAGGGCGATGTCTATGGGGGATCTTTCGGTCATGCAGGATCTTGGCACGATAATGAGTTATGGCGTGACTTTCTGTTTCCTTTCTGCCATAACTGTTATTCCAGTAGTTTCAATTTACGGAGAGAAAATAGGTGGTAAAAAATGAAAATGAAGATGATCTTTTTGGTAATGTTCGTGATGTTCGCAACAAGTGCTTTAGCGGTGGATTTCGCTTATACGGATGTAGTGATGCTCAACCAGGATCCGGACCCGGCGGAACCCGGCGATACGCTTGAATTGAGGTGGAAGGTCAGCAAGAAAGGCAATGCCGAGATAGAGAACCTTTCCTATAAGCTTGATCCCGATTATCCCTTCTCCCTTGATCCTTCAAGCAAGAGGATAAAGAATGTCGGAAGCTGGAAAGGGAATTCCTATAGTGATGAGTATTATATGCTTCATTATAAGCTCAGGGTAGCGGATGACGCAGCAGAGGATACTTATGAGATTCCTCTGATGGAGAAGCATACTCTTAATGAAAGCTGGTCGAGCAAAAAATATGATGTAAGAGTGGGAGAGAGCAACGATGTCGACCTTGTTCTCGGTTCTGTTGTTTCCTCACCGAAAAAGCTTGTCCCGGGTACGGATGAAGTATCCCTTAATGTTAATCTTGAGAACATTGGTCAGGAGGATGCGAAGAACGTCAGGACTGAACTTGTGCTGCCGGATGGTTTCGGGTCCTCTCACAGCTTTTCTGATGAAAGCAACATAGGTACGGTTTATGCCGGAAAAGGCCAGAGGGCAGAGTTCTACGTTGATCTGGATGAAGATCTGAATGGTGGAGAGCACGAAGCTGAACTCAAGGTGAAATACAAGGAGAAGGAAACATCAGGCTATGCTTACAAGGAAATTACCCTGCCTTTTACCATCAAGGTGATGAAAAGACCAAGGTTCGAGATAGTTTCTGTGGAGACTTCTCCTGAAAAGATCACGGCAGAGGATAGTGTGATGTTGAAGTTCAGGGTAAGGAACACCGGTGGTGAGGATGCGGAATCCCTGTCTCTGAGGGCTTTCAAGGAATCTTCTCAACCTTTTGAGTTTGATGAGAAGTATGATTATATAGGGGACCTGGATGAAGGCAAAACAGGAGAGGCAGTGATAAGCCTGACTGTTGATAAGGATGCGATGCCGAAGGAATACCTTCTTGATCTTGAGACAAGGTCTGTCTATGGTGATGAGGTACTTGTTGAGAATGAGAAAGCTTCTATCACAATAGAAGAGACAGAAGGGAGAAGCCAGGATATGACCATGATATATTATCTGGTTGTCGCTATCGTGACCCTTGGCATAGGTGTTTTGATCGGTCGGAGAAAAAAGTAGAGCAGAATTCTTTTACGTTTTCTGCTAATTTATATTTTTTATATTCTTTTATAGGCATCCAGATTATCTCTGAGAATTTGTCTTTTTCTTTTATTTCAGGAGTTTCATCTATTCCTGTCTCGTAAAGATGAACCTTTATCCCCTTGCTTCTTACATCATAACTTCCGAGATAACTTATTATCCTTCCCGTACATCCTGTCTCTTCTTTAAGTTCCCGGAGTGCCGCTTCTGCCGGGGTTTCATTTCCCTTTATCTTTCCGCCAGGATGTTCAAAGTAACCTTCGTCTATCTTATAAAGAAGCAAAAGCCTGCCGTTTCTTATGACGGCGCAGCCTGAAAGCTCCTTCATTCAAGATTCACCATGTTCTTCGCTTTACTTATCTCCACGAAAGAGGCGCCGTGGCTAGGTCCGAAGCTTCCTGCAACAGTCAGTATAAGGTCTTCTTTATCCACTAACCTGTTCTCCAGCAAGGGTGTAAGGGATTTCTTTATGAAAGAGTTGACTGTTGTTGTGTCTTCCCTCACCATGTAAGAAGGGAATACACCGTAAGAAAGCGCAAGCTCTCTCATTACCCGTTTATCATAAGCTTCGGTGAAGATCGGTTTTTTGCCCCTGAATGCAGAGATGTACCTTGCTGTCCTGCCGGTGAGAGTATCTATCAGGATGGCTTTCACAGGTAGATGTTGGGTGGCCCTTATGGCTGTGCTTCCAAGGAATGCGGGGACTTCATCTGCGATCCCTACGACATCTATATTTTGTGTAGACAGTTTATCCTCTTCAATCTCGTCGGCAACCTTTGCCATGGTGTTTACGGATTCAAGTGGATATTGTCCATAAGCTGTCTCACCGCTTAACATGATCACATCTGTCCCGTCATAAATGGCATTGGCTACATCGTTAACCTCTGCCCTTGTCGGTCTTGGGTTCTCTATCATGGAGTGAAGCATCTGGGTTGCGGTTATCACAAGTTTCTTCCTTTCTATGCATTTCTTCACCAGTCTTTTCTGGATCATTGGGATCTTCTGTGCGGGTATCTCTATCGCTAAATCACCTCTTGCGATCATTATCCCGTATACATTATCAAGGATCTCGTCTATATTATCCACTCCCTGCTGGTTCTCTATCTTTGCGATTATCTTCACATTGCTTTTATGTTGGTCGAGTTTCTCCTGTATCCTGAGGACATCCTCTTTGTTCCTCACAAAAGAATGGGCAATGAAATCCACGTCCTCTTCTATGGCAAAGTCAATATATCTTTGGTCTTTTTCTGTTAGTGGAGGAAGACCTATGTCCACACCGGGCGTGTTTATACTTTTCTTGTTCTTTATCTTTCCTTTGTTCTGAGCTTCGCATATAAGATAATCTTCTTTCTTCCCTATGACCTTGAGTTCCATGTCCCCGTCATCAACAAGAACAGATGAATCAACAGGCACTTCAGTTACATAATCTTCATAGTTTGTAAGGAAGTATTTCTTCTCTTCGCATTCTGTGTTCTCGCTCTTCTTTATGGCGATCTTTTCCCCTTTCTCGACATATATCTCTTCCTCGCATTTCGTTCTTATCTCAGGCCCTTTCGTGTCTATAACAACGGGCAGCTTCTCTGAGACTTTTCTCACATTTTCTATAACCTTTTTTGAATCAGCAGGTTCCTGATGTGCCGTGTTTATCCTTACACCATTCATGCCTTCATTATAGAGGCTCTTGAGGAATTCTATATCGCATTTCCTGTCCGATACAGTTGCGAGTATTTTTGTCTTTTTCATGATTATCACTCCTTAAGTCTTATTATTGAATATCTTATCCTGATCAACCCATTTAATCAGAGACAGGGAATGATAAATGATTTAAAAAGATATTTATTAGAATCAAGCTATTTTATTATGGAATCTGGTCCTCAACTGAGGAGACCTTCTATTATCATCTCTTCGGCTTCTTTTTCGCTTAGCCCTTTCGCCATGAGAGTCTCCAATTGCTTATTGTCCACACCACCCAGATTGGCCTCATGGGTTGCCCTCGCTTTTGGATGGAGAACTTCAACCTCAGGATAGGCTTTTACCTTGCCATTACCTGTCATTATTTCTGTGCAGTCTACGTGCCCTCTTGAATAAGCGCTCCTGGCAATAAGCCTGTTGAATACATGGGCTTCAGCATTGTCTTTTACTGCAACCCTTGACCTCAACACCCCATTTGCTTTCTCGCCATTAAGCTCTGCAGTCTCCCTTATCTCGATATCATCATCCCCCGAGCCACTGACTCTGGAATCCAGGTTTATAGAGCTGTTCTTCGCCCCCTTTGTACTGTAGTCTATAAGAAGTTTCCCGACCCTCCCTTTCAGGAGGTCGAAGATAGTGTTGAATCTTGAGTTCTCCCCGACATTTACCTCTGCCTGAGGGTATGCTTCGACGGTCCCTTCTTCATTATGGATATGCTTCTCATAATAATCGTATCTGCAATTCTTTCCTATATCGATTTTTCCGTGCATTATATGCTTGATCTTCTTACCTGAAGGGAATATACAATGGCCTATGATGGATATCCTTGAATTGTCTTCCATCTTAACTTTAAGGTTGATCCTCTGTTCAGCTGATCTGTGCATTACAGCGAAGCACATCTGTACTGGTTTCTCTATCATTGCATCTTTCTCTACATGGATATTGACATCTATACCGTCTTCTGTTTCTTTGTAATCCACGTTAAGGCCTTCCACGGTCTTATCATTCAGAACTTTATTGTAATCAAGACAGACAGTAGCAACCTTGGGATCCTTGAGTTTTTCATGGATGCCTGCAATCTCAAGCATCTCGTCATAGGCGCTCATCTTTCTCCCCCCGGCTTGTTCTTGTGTGTACATGTAAGGCATTTATCCCTGAAATATCGCTGGATCTCTTCAGAAGGTCCTTTGTCTACAATCTCTCCATGGCATAACAGATAGGCATATTCGGATCTTTCCAGGACTTTGGGGCTGTGGGTTATGAGAATGACAGTTGTTCCTTCACTTTTAAGCAGGTCTATTACCTCGAATATCTTCTCTATCGCCCCTATATCTATCCCGGAGTCAAGTTCATCAAGAAGTACGTACTTTGGTTTGAGGAGGATTATAGAGGCAAGTTCTATCCTCTTTCTCTCTCCGCCGCTCAGATTATGGTCTATAGGTCTCTCCAGATAATCATCAGGGTCAAGGCCGACTTTGAGGAGGGATTGCTTCATGCTCTCTTTGTCGGAATTAAGATATCTTTTTACCTTAAGGCCTTTGTATCTTGCGGGCTCCTGCCAGGACAGAGTTATGCCTTCCTTGGCTCTCCTGTCTATGCTCATGCTTGTAATGTCCTTTCCGTCGAGAATTACCTTCCCTGTATGGCCCGAGTACCTTTCAAGGCCCATTATCACTCCTGCGATAGTGGATTTGCCTGCACCATTGGGTCCGACAATTGCATAGGTCTTTTTCTCTTCAAAAGTGAAGGATAGACCATCAAGTATCTTCTTCTCTTTACTGAATCCAATGTTCCTTACTTCTAAGATCCTATCACTTCCAGTATTTCCTGCAGATGTCACAATCCTCATCTAAGGAAGGATCGTTCTTCTTATGGAAATCACAGATAACCTTCTTCATATCTTCAAGGTTCAGAAGCCTGATGGTCTCCTCTAGTACTTTTGAGGGTTTCTGGCTTATCCTTTTCGCTGAGGCCTTGATTTCATCAAGAATCTTATCGTTAAATTTTATCTTAGTTCCTCTTTTGGAGTTCAGGTATTGAGATACAGCTCCCTCTGTAAGGGAGAGCATCTCTGCGGCTTTCTTCTGTGTAATCCCTTGATCCTTTACAAGGAATTTGGAAAGCTCTTTCCTTATTACAGGTATTACATACCATACCTGTATTTCTTGTGGTAGTAATTTATTCATGTTGTTAACCATTGTTAACACCTATTTATAATTTGTGAAAGATAAATCAGTTAAAATATGCTGTCTGGACGTATTGCTGGACCATCCTGTGTGTATTGAAGAAGGATGCGTTTATAGCGATCACATGGCTCATTATGTTTATCCATTCATCTTTCTCTTTGTAGTATTTTGGGAGAATCACATATTCCAGTTTATTGTACAGATCTTCTATATCCCTCTCTTCGTCATTCTTTGGTTCTTTACTCGGGTGTTCCCCTATGCTCCAACCGGTCTTGTCTTCTATGTGGCCTTCAATCCACCATCCGTCAAGAACCGAGAAATGAGGAACTCCGTTATGGGCGGCTTTCATGCCCGAAGTACCTGAAGCCTCCTTTGGTCTTAGAGGGGTATTGAGCCAGATATCCACACCGGCTACCATCTTCTTTGCTATATCAATATTGTAGTTTTCAACATAACAGATTTTTATCTTGTCTTTCAGTTCTTTCGATTTACCTATGATCTCTCTGATAACTTTTTTACCTTCTTCATCATGAGGGTGTGCTTTCCCGGAGTAGATGATCTGTATTCCGTTTGTATCCCTTGCAATCTCTTTAAGTTTTTCTGGTCTGCTGAGAAGCAGAGTTCCTCTCTTATATGTGGCAGCTCTCCTGGCGAAACCTATAGTGAAGACATTTTCCTTCATCTGTGCATTGTGTTTCTTGTTCACGAAGTTGATGAGATCCTTCTTGGATTTCCTGTGAGCATCCCATATCTTCTCATTAGGTATGCTCAGGGCAGATCTGAGAGAGTTAGGGTCTTTCTCCCAGTTTGGGATGTATTTGTTGAAAAGTCTCCTGAAATGCGGGGAAGTCCAGAATCCTGAATGTACACCATTAGTTATCGATTCTATGTTATAACCGGGGAACATCTCTTTGGAGATCTGCGTGTGTTTCTTTGCGACACCATTTATATGGCCACTGAACATAAGTCCTAAGTGTGTCATGTTCATCTTCTTATCATTGAAGACTTTGTTCTTGATGCCCGGCGGTATCTTTTTCCCGAGCATCTTTTCCGCCATCTTCTTCTCGAAGACATCATGTCCTGCAGGGACAGGTGTATGGGTAGTGAACACGCATTTTTTCCTTACCTTTTCAAGATCTCCCTCGTAAAGTTCCATGCCCAGAAGGGAAGAATGCCCTTCATTCATATGGTATTTTTCCACTTCAGCTCCCAGCTTCCTTACCATCTTTGTACCGCCGATCCCGAGGACTATCTCCTGTGCAAGCCTGTAATAATCATCAAATCCGTATAGTTTGTCTGTGATGGTACGGTCATAATCAGAGTTGCCTTCTATATCAGTATCAAGGAATATGACAGGGACATCTCCCTCGTAGATCCAGCATCCTATCTTCACTTCCCTGCCTTCGATATTGACTTTCACCTGATCAGGGAGCTTTTTCAGGTGTATATGGGGATTCCACAGATTATCCTTTTCTTGCTGGGTACCGTTGCTGTCGAGCTTTTGCCTGAAGTATCCCTTATGATATATCAGAGTGATGCCGACAAGGGGCATGTTCATCTGTGATGCGCTTCTTAACATATCTCCTGCAAGAACCCCAAGGCCGCCAGAATAAGTTGGGATAGAGCTTTCGATGCCGATCTCCATGCTGAAATACGCTACTTTTGCATCTTTAGGTTCCATTTCTATTCCTCTCGATGCGGCTGCCGGGACTCGAACCCGGGTACCAGGCTTGGGAAGCCTGTATCATAGCCACTAGATCACAGCCGCGTCCGCTAATTATTTAAATCATGCACTTTTTAATAAATTTATGGATTTTTTATTATTCATTTCAGAAGCCCTGAGGATGTTCAGGAGGGCGAGGAAAGTAAAAAGGGAAGGACTTAAAGCTTATGAAGGCAGTGATGAGGATATATGCAGACAGATAATCGAGGATTGCTGGAATAAGGATAGGCAGTATTTCATGACCAGTACAGGTAATTATCCTGAATTCTACTGTCGTGATTTCAGCTGGGTAACGGAAAGCCTCATTAATCTTGGCCACAGGAAAAGGGTGAGGAAAACCCTTGAATATGCCCTCTCCAGATTCAGGGAGAAAGGGAGGATAACCACGACCATATCACCAGGAGGAAAATGTTTTGATTTCCCTAAATATGCACCGGATTCTCTCGCTTCTATACTACTTTCCTTGAAGGTACTTGGCGATAAGAAGATAGTCAGTTCTTATAAGCATTTTCTTGAGAGTGAAGTGCAGAGATTTTATGAAAAGGTCATCGATGATGAGACAGGTCTTCCGAAGCCTGGACATTTCTCTTCTATGAAGGATTATTCGATAAGGGACAGGTCATGTTATGATGCCACAATGTGTTATCTGGTAAAGGTTTGTGCTGAAAAACTGGGTCTCAGGAATCCGATCAAATTCGATTACCGGAAACTGATTCTTGAGAATTACTGGAACGGGAGTTATTTCCTTGATGACCTGTCAGGGAGGGATTATGTAGCAGGGGATGCACAGGTATGGCCTTTCTGGACCGGGATATTCAGTGATAAGGCCATGAAGAGGAAGGTTATAGATACACTCATGGAACATCGTCTTGATACCCCTCTCCCCCTCAAATATACTTCAGAGGATAATGAGGAGGTGGATATGATCCTTATAGAGCTCTTTGCCAGGGACTGGGAGAAGCATGTCTGCTGGACCCACATGGGTCCCCTCTACATCAAGATGGTGAAGTCTGTCAGGCCTGCTCTTGCGGGAAAGTACATTGAGATATATAAAACATATATCGAAAAATATAAAAACTATGTCGAGGTCTTTGAGCCAGATGGCAATCCTTACGGTTCGTTTTTTTACTATGCCAGCGATTCAATGATATGGGCAGCCAATTATCTTGACTTAAAATGAAGGGGATATTCAAATATACATCGATTGTAATAGGGACTGTACTTTTTGTAATAGCTCTTAACTATGTTGATTTTGGTGGAGTAACTGATATATTCAGGCTTGAGGATGGTCTTTCTTTCCTTGCATATCTTTTGATATCTGTGATGATATTCTCAGGTTTTGTATTCAGGTGGTACATGATATTGAAGTCCCTTGGGGCGAATGTGAATTTCAGGACCATATTCAATTACAGGGTGGCTGCTTTCTCTATAAGTTATCTTACGCCTTCAGCAAGGCTCGGCGGTGAGCCATTGAGAACATATTTCCTTGTCAAGGATGGCGTGCCGGTAGAGAAGGCGATGTCTTCCGTCTTCATAGACCGGTCTCTGGAAGCATCTGCTGATGCTATAATGGCCGTTCTTGCAGCCATCATCCTCGGTTTCATCTCAGTTATCCCTATTGGTCTGAGATGGCTTCTGATCCTTGTCTTCATAATCATGCTCATAGTAATCAATACATACTATATCAGGATAAAGAAGGGGAGGCCCGTCTTCTCTTATCTGATAAGGTTCCTCAAACTGAACAGGATCAAATTCATAAGGGATAATACTTATAAGGTGAGGGACGCTGAGCTTGAGATGACGAGTTTCCTTCAGAATCACAAGAACGTCTTTATATTCTCTACCCTTCTGTCTTTCATATTATGGGGTCTTTCCATTTTCGAGTTCAAGTATCTTCTCATTGCATTCGGCCATTCTCCATCATTCCTGCACCTCTATCTGGTGCTTGCCGTCGTGGGGATTGTTTATCTTGTTCCGATACCTACCGCTCTCGGTATTCTTGAAGGTGGGCAGATTTCCTTGTTCAGATTGTTCGGCAAGGCATCATTCGGGCTTGTAGTCAGTTTCGTCACCAGGATAAGGGACTCGATGTGGGCCTTATATGGTCTTGTTTATATTTATATCAGGGGTGTTGTGGTAGAGAATCTTCTGAAAGACAGCAATACAAAACCAGAGATTTCAGAAAGGGTTAAGGCTTTCAGGAAATGGAAGGTCAAATGAAATTTCTTATATCTGATCTCTCATGAAGCCATATAATTCTCAAGGTGCTCAGCTATCCTGTCCCTTACTCTCGGGTTATAGAAGTTAAGGTCTTCCCTCTTTATCTTATAGGGCCATATATTAACGAATATATTTATGAAATATCTTTCTTTTATTATTTCTCTATCACGATTCCTCTCTTTTTTCGGGAATGGGTCTTTTACATTGAATCTCACTTTTGCAACCTTTCCGTAATTAGGTTCTTTTATTATGAAATCCTTCTTTTTAGCAGAGAAACCCCAGTCAGAATGATGCTCTTTGGCTTTTTTCATATGTCTCCTGAATGCGGAGAAAACCTCTCTCTCAACATCTTTAAGTGCATCGTGCCATCTTTCTGTCCTGGTCATCTCTACAGAAAGGAGAATAGAATCTTCATGTTTCTTATCAAGTTTATATAATCTTAATGCCATTGTCAGTTTGAGAGTTCCTTTAATAAACGGCTGACAGTCTTACCGTCAACCCTGCCCTGGAAATGGCTCATAGCTTTTCCCATAAGGGCCCCGAAGGGTGCGTCTTTGTTCTCTTCCAGGATCTTTTTCAGTTCCTCCCTTACTTTCTCTTCAGACATAGCCTTGTAATCTTCTATGTTCACTTCCTCTCCCCTGGCCCTTTTAACAAGTATATCTTCTATAGAGCTCTTGGCTATATCCCCTTTATTAAGGTGGTCGAGAAGATCCCTGTTATCCAGTGGCTTGTAATCCACGCTATGTCTTTTCTTTATCTCTTTCGGCTGGTTTATCAGGAAATTTATGATGTCTTTGGGTTTGAGGTTGCTATATTGTTTGAAGAAGTCCTTCAGCTTAAGCTCGTTCTCATCCTCGAATTCCACTGCCTCCTTTGCGAAATCATCATTGAGTTTGAATTCTTCTTTCAGCTCTTCCTGTCTTTCCTCTATCGTCTTGACTTCCTTTATATGATCGAAGCTCGGCGTTATGAGAGGGACATCTGTCTCAGGATACATCCTGTCAGCTCCCGGCATCGGCCTTAGATAAGATGTTGTCGAGTCAGGTTCTGCTTTCCTTACATGTGGTTCCATACTGTTATTCTTTTCTATGTTCTCTTTCTGTCTCTTTATCTCATGGTTGATCACGTCCGGAATTGTCTTAAGGTCCTGGAAACCTTTGATCTCGACCCTGACTCCGTCTCTAATTGATACGTTGACATCCTGTCTTATCGAGCCTATGCCTCTCTTGCACTTCCCTGTGCTTCTCAGGAGCATTCCTATCTTACCGGCCACTTCCCTGCATTCCTCGGGAGTCTCGATGTCTGGCGAGGTCGCTATCTCAAGAAGCGGAATACCGAGTCTTGACAGGTTGTATATGTCTTTATCTTCTGTCCTTTCCATGACCTGGCAGGCTTCCTCTTCGAGGCAGACTGAAGGGATCCTTATCTTCTTGCCGTTAACCTCTACATGCCCGTCCATACCCACAAGAGCAGTCCTCTGGAATCCGGTAGTGTTACTCCCGTCCACGACCACTTTCCTCATGAACATTATCCTGTCAGGTACTTTTGCACCGATCATGCTGCAGAACTGAAGTGCAGCTTTCAGAGCATCCTCATTGATCCGGTTGGGAGGTTCCTCGTCCAGTTCGACAAGACAGTTTGTGTCATAATATCCATTATAAATGAAATCTTTCCTCTTTTCCTGTTCATACTTCGCAGCCTTGTCAAATTTACCTGTTTCGCCTGCTGACGCCCGGAGATTCCTCTTTATACTGTAATCAGCTTCGTCTTTCCTTATGGTAGTCGGGCAGTTGCAGAAGAGTTTCCTTCCTTCAAGCTGCTGGTGGATCTCTATTCCGCATTTGAAACCTGTATTTTTCATCTTACTGACCTCTCTGTGATCTCTCCTCTCAGGTTCTTCCCGTAAAGATCTTTTGCAGTCTCTTTATCGAAGTTGGATAATAACCATGCTAATTTTATGAAGGCTGTTTCGGGGGTCATGTCCGTATGGTCCCCAAGGATGCCCGCCTGAAGGTTCCTCCTTCCCTCAGAGTAGACGTTCATATTGATCCTGCCGTTTATGCATTGGGAGGTCATGACCACCGGAATATCCATCTCCTCAATCTCTTTAATTATCTTCTCGCTCTCTCCGGTAAGTTCATCCACTTTATCGTTGGGCATCTGTCCGAGACCTGTGCCTTCTATGACAAGGCCGTCGAACTCTTTATATGGGCTAAGCTCCTCCGCGTACATATTAGGGTGGGATTTGAGGATCCCTATCTTCAGGTCCTTGAAAGGCTTTATCTTAAGTTCTCTGTTCTTATCGGCTTCTATGTATCCGTCGTGGTTGAATTCTATCTTCTCTCCGACTTTAGCTATCGGCTCTGTATTGATAGTTTTGAAGGCATCTCTTCTCGAGGTGTGCATTTTCCTTATCTTTGTTCCGGGCATTATATTACATACATTATCGTCGCTGCTCTCGTGCATACAGACTCCGATATCACCGAAATCCGTCTCTGCTATGAACCTTGCTGCTGATATTATATTGAGAGCTGCGTCCGAGCTTCCTCTGTCAGAGGATCTCTGAGCTCCTACAACTATCACGGGGACAGGCAGATCCTCCAGCATGAATGATAAGGCTGCGGAAGTATAATGCATAGTGTCAGTTCCGTGAGTTATGATTATGCCGTCAGAATTTGGAATCTCTTTCTTTATCTCTTCTGCTATGATATTATAGTGGGAGAACCTCATGTTCTCGGACATGATCTGTTTCACCAGCCTGGATCTTATGTTTGCGATATCCTTTAGTTCGGGAAAAAGCGAGATGAGTTCTTCGGGTTCGAATCTGGCAGTAACCCCTCCTGTCTTATAATCCACTTTGGATGCTACAGTGCCTCCGCAGTGAAGGACGGTAATGTTCTTCTTTTTATCATCGTGCTTGATCTCCGGAAATTGCGGTTTTTTCTTCTCTATAGTCCCGATCTTCTCTATATCCCCTTCCAGGCCTATATTATATCCGCTGTCCAGCTTTATAACTTTCTCTTTCCCGGGCATGAGTATGCCTTCATAGGTGCCTTTCTCTGAACTGATCCTGACTCTGTCTCCTGGTTCTGCCATAGGGGCATCAGAGGGCTTTTGTTTTATTTAAAGTTAATGGTAAAATTTAATAATCATCTAAGAAGACTTTCTTTCATGGATAAACTTGAACATATTAAACAGAAGATCGAAGATGAGCTTGACTGCCCTTTGAAGGATAATGCCACGAACATGGTATTCGGGAAAGGTAATCCTGAAGCCGAGATCCTTTTCATAGGTGAAGCGCCCGGAGGGAAGGAGGACGAAAAGGGCGTGCCTTTTGTGGGTTCTGCGGGGAAGAAACTCGATAATCTCCTTGATAGGATAAGCCTTTCTCTCGATGATATTTATATTGCCAATATACTCAAATACAGGCCACCGAAGAACCGTGATCCTAAACCTGATGAGATAGAGAGGCATACACCTTATCTTGTTGAACAGATCAAGGCCATAAAACCAAGGATCATAGCTACTCTCGGTAATTTCTCCACCAAATTTGTCCTTGCAGGTTTCGATGTGAAGGGAATGAAGAAGATAGGCGGGATAAGTGGTCTGCATGGTAAATTCATGAAGAAGACAGTTGATGGGATGGAATTTACTGTAGTGCCTCTGTATCATCCTGCAGCAATGATCTATCGTCCTCAGCTTAAAGAAGTGCTTGAAAGTGATTTCCGTAAGATGGGCGAGTTTTTAGGAAAGACCATAAAGGATACAGGGGAGAAACAGCAGAAGCTATCTTAGATCCTGATCTTCAGGCCGATAGGGCAATGGTCTGATCCATAGATCTCATCGTATATGAAGGCGTCTTCTATATTCTCTTCCAGTTGTCTTGTTACAAGAAAATAATCCAGGCGCCATCCTTTATTCTTCGACCTCGCATTGAACATATAGGTCCACCATGAGTATTTCTCTTTGTTCGGGTAGAGGTATCTGAATGTGTCTATGAGGCCGGAGTCAAGGTGTTTTGTGAAATCTTCCCTCTCCTGATCAGTGAAACCCGCATTACCTGGCTTTGATTTGGTGGTCTTATTACCCTGCGGGTTTGCGATATCTATCTCTTTATGTGCTACATTGAGGTCACCGCAGATGATAACCGGTTTATCCTTTTCCAGTTTTTTTATGTATCCTCTGAATTTCTTGTCCCACTCCTGTCTGTAAGAAAGCCTGCTTAAGTCTCTCCCTGAATTTGGTGTATAAACATTCAGCAGATAGAACCTTTCGAACTCAAGGGTTATGACCCTCCCCTCACTGTCGTTCTCTTCACTATCCAGACCATAGCTGACTCTGACAGGGTCAATTTTAGTGAACACTGCTGTTCCTGAATATCCTTTTTTCTCAGCTGAGTTCCAGTATTGCTTATACTGGGGCATGAGCATCTGGGCCTGTCCTTCCTGTGCTTTAGTCTCCTGAAGGCAGAAGATGTCCGGATCGAGGTCCTGTATGGAAGAGGTGAAATCTTTCCTTAATGCTGCCCTTATTCCGTTCACATTCCATGATACGAGTTTCATAGAGAAAATATATGCAGTGGTAGTTTAAGAAATTTGCCTTTTCTTCATATTGTGTTTGATATCCCGTTTCATAGAGGCTATATGATATCGGGCTCTTCGAAGTGATCAAAGTGGATATAGGGATAGAGTTCCTAGATCTGTTTAATCCCGTATCTTTTGAATTCTTTCTGGATCTCTTCTTCCATTTTCTTTGACATATCCAATTCGGGCAGAATATACTTTGCCCCTGCCATGTATTTGTAATCCATCCCTGCATCTTTTATGGCTTCTTCCACACTCATCTCTTTCTTGTATTCTTTTCCTGTCATGGATCTGTATATATCGCTGAATCTTTTAACGACATCTTCATCATCATGTCCGGGGATGGGGGTGAGTTCTTCCCTGTTAGTGAGGCTCAGTATCATGTTGACATCCCATCCTTCTTCCTTGAGATCGTATGCTTTAGTTAGAGCAGAAATGCCGGTTGTGCAAACATCTTCTATAAGGCAGATATCACCTTTCCCTTCAGTGTACTTTGGCTGGATTGTAATATTGTTGATAACATTCTTGCCTATGTCGGGAGCCCTTTGGTCATTCTCTTCTCTGATAAAGACTATATTATCTCTTGGCTCTCCCACAGTGTATCTGTCTTTTGCAGAGCCGTGCGATTTAGGCTTTTTCCTGTAGACCGGGATCTGGCCTGTCTCTTCCTGTATTCTTATATCATCTGAGGGCTTCATCCCTTTAAGATGGAATTCATTGAAATATTGGGCCAGAATGCCTAAAGCTTTAGAATATTCAGAATCAGGATGTCCCATGAAGGAAACTTCTCCTTGTCCTCTATTCAGTATATCTTGTACGTCCCATAAGAGGTCATCTCTTTTTATTATATGATTGCCGGAGAATATATTTTCTGCATTCTTGAATTGGGTGATGGTCCCTATTGTGGTCCCTCCTTCCGGAACCCCGAAGAAATAGTCCGGATTGAATGACTCCTTTGCTGCAAAATCCAATATATGGTCACTGATCTCATCGACAGTCCTTACTTCCGAGGTAAGACCTCTCATGTTGATATACCAGTTGGACTTTCTCTTGGATTTCAGAGTTTTAGGTTCATCGAATGTTCCTATGGCTCCGTTTTCTATGATGAGATTGATATATTCTTTCTTGCTAAACATTTTCCTTCACAAGTATCATTTGGTTCAACTCATATTTATATCTATTGGAGAATAGTCACATCATGGTGATTTGTAATCTTTTATCGATTGTGAGTAGGTTGTTCTTTTATATTCCTCCATATCCATGGGTCTGGAGATTAAGTTTTTTCTTGTCAGTTCATCGATCTTTGATTTATCCTGTCCGTCTGTAAGAAAAACCCCATATAAAGGTTTATCGTATCTGCCGAAATGGATATACGAAACATTCTCATTCGAACGGTGTATGGGTTTCCCTTCACTTTCAAGGAGGATTATGTGGTCAACCCCGTATTGTTTAGCAAGCCTGACCCCGTGTTTTACATTCTTTAAGCTTGAAGCGACAAAATCTATATTCTCTTCCTGACTCGCCTTTTTAGAAATATCATTCCCGTATCTGTTGAACAAACCTTTAAGGTGCTCATAGGAGTTTATGTATCCCATATCATGGGGAAGGGTTCGGAGTTTATATTTTTTCCACAAATTTTAAAAAGAGGTAGTGATTCACAATCGTTTATGGAAATAAAAAAAGATATGAACATAATGGAGATCATAAGGAACAATCCTGATACAGCTCAGGTGTTCATGGATGCGGGTATAGGCTGCATCGGTTGTGCTGCTTCCAATTTCGAGACTCTCGAGGAGGGCCTTAAGGCTCACGGGAAATCTGATGAGGATATAGATGAGTTCGTGAAAAAGTTGAACGATGCAGCTCAGGAAAAAGAAGAATGAGGCTATTTATAGATAGCTGTTTTTTCGTTCAATTCCTTAAGGTTGTTCACGCATCTTTCTTTGTAATTATTGGGTACAGGGTTGTCTTTCCATGGGTGTGTTATCCCGCTTGAACTGCTTATCCTTGCGAGCCTTTCATCGTATCCATTCTTTCGCAATTCATTCATGGTCTCTTCAGCGCTTCCTCCCTGGCCTCCGACTCCCGGTATCAGCATACTTACGTTCTTTCCTCTATACATTTTTGCAAGGTTAGATAGTTCTTTGATGTATGTAGCTCCAACTACTGAACCGACATTCTCTCTTGAATCGGACCATTCAAGGACTTTATCTGCTACTTTCTGGTATAATTCTTTGTGCATTGTGGTGAGGTCCTGGAATGATTTCGCTCCTTTATTCGAAGTTCTTGTAAGCACATAAACTCCTTTGTCATTTTTCTCGAAGGATTCTATATAAGGCGTCACAGAATCATCCCCCATATAAGGATGCACGACAGTCGCATCAACATCCCATTTTAGTATTGAATCTGCATATCTCTTAGATGATTTTCCTATGTCACCTGTTTTGAAATCGGCAATTATAGGTGTATCGGGGAATTTATGTCTGATTATGTTAATTATATCAACTAATGAGTCAGATCCTATATGCTCTTTTTTCATCGGCTCATCATGTGAAAGATAAAAACCGAAATTGGGCTTGAAAGCTGCCGGAGAAGCATCCTCTTCCACTATGAGGTCTGTAATCTCATCAATGAAATCAACGAATCCTCCTATGCCTTTGTTCTTATGTTTTTCAGGCAGGCTCTCTATTTTTGGATCAAGACCCATGCAGGATACATTGCCTGCTTTTTCTGCTGATTCGATTAATTTTTCATTATAGCTCATCTGATAACACCTCGTTTACTTATTTATATAATTCCTATGTTTTTGAATTGTCTTATTGATATCTTTTATCTCTCTAGGTCCGCCGTATATTATAGAAGTATACGCCTCAACCCCGGTTACATTATTAAGCATGAGCCTGTCACAAACATTCTTGTGATTGATCCCGCCAACAGCCTTAATCTCGTAATCTCTCCAGCTTGCATTCACTATATCATTAAGGAAATTCAATTTGTTCATATATTTATTTTGTGATAATATCGGTCCGCTTGCTCCTCCCTTGCCGGGAGATTTTCTTATATATCTCTTGTCATGATCTGTTGTAGTATTAAAAGCGACAAACCCTTTTACTTTTGGATTATACTGGTTTGCTGTCTGGACCACCTCATATATCTCTTCATGGGTCATGTCAGGTGATAGTTTTAACAGGATACCTTTGTCTCCTGAATACTCACAGGCTACATCAAGCTGTTCATCTAAGGACTTCAGGAATTCCTCTATATTTTCCCCTGTGTTAGGGCAGGAGATGTTATGTTGAAAAAGAGTAACCTTATCATTTTTCCTGAATTCATTATAACTCTTTTTCAGGTCAAGCAGGATGTCTCTCTTATCATACTTGCTCTTATCATTAAGTACAGGGTTATGCATTATGCTGACATGCACAGAGATATCATAATCGTTCCTTTGTTTTTCTAATTTCCTGTTTGCAAACTTTGCACCGATATTGTTAAGTCCAAAATTGTTCACCACTGATTCAGTATCAGGAAATCTCCATACTCTCTGTCTTTTGTTACCTTTCCTTGGGTCATAAGTGAATGTGCCCAGAACGACAAGATTATATCCCAATCTGGCCATGTTATTTAATGAGACGTCAATGTTCTTGTTTGAACCTGCAGCATTTCCGAATGTGAGGTCACCCAGATAATGATCGATTTCTGGGTGGCACAAACCTTCTCCAAGTGCCTTTACAGAGGCGTTAAACATAGAGTGTGCTATTTCGGGATTCTTCTGTGTCGCACCGTATATTGGCTTCTTTGTCTTAAGAAAGAGTTCCTCGTAAGCCTCTCTTATCTTGCCATCTCGGATTAAGCGATCCATTAAAAAAATACGTATATATGATTACTATAAAAATGTTTCCATTGTTAAGAAGTAACGGAGACCAGTTAATCTTATATAATCCATCTCCGGCCCAGGGACCATGAACGGATATCTATTGCTCCTGTTAGGGATGATTATCGCCAGCTCTTCAGGCGTGTTCATAAAGATAATAGACCTCCCTGCGACCAGTATAGCTTTCTTCCGCTTCATAGTTCCCTTAGTCATATCTTTCATAGTCATAAGGTATAAGGGTATCAAGCTCTTCACTGGAAGGTACAGGACCATGCTCCTCGCATCTTTCCTGAATGCACTCAGGCTCATATTCTATTTTGTGGCTTATATTTACACCACTATGACCAACTCTATTATCATGCTCTTTACCTGGCCCATTTTTGCAGCAATCTTCGGCGTCTATATACTAAAAGAAAATATAACAAGAAAACAGATAATGCTCTTTGCTCTTGCTTTCATCGGAATAATTGTCATGAATCTGGGTAAAGAATTGAGCTTTGATAACAGGGACTTCATCGGCATGGGGGCGATGCTCATATCAGCTGTTGTGCTTTCATTGACGAACATCTCTTATAAGAAGGTAATTTCAACATTCTCCAACTGGGAGACCATTTTCTACCAGAACCTTTTCGGTGCCTTCATATTCCTGCCGTTCATAATCTTCAATTCTCCCGGACCAACCAATGAACAAATCTCCCTCGGGCTCCTATACAGTTTCCTGATAGGGATAGTGGCTTTCTATATATTCTTCTCGGCTATGAGAAAACTGAAGATGATAGAATACTCCCTGCTCAAGTATATGGAAGTCGTTTTCAATATACTATTCGGTTTCCTTATCTTCGGTGATAAGATAACCCTTCAGGTGGTCATAGGAGGGGGACTTATAATCTTCTCAGGAATGTTATTGAGGATGAAAATAGTAGAAAGAAAAAATAAAGCTAAACCTCAGCCGAAATAGCCGGGTTTCTCTTCCTTCATCTGCCTTGCTTTGGCAGAGGTGAAGTGCTTTGACAACTCCTTATAAGTATCCTCTATCTCTTTTGTGATAGAAGGTACAACTTTCTTCATTGCCTTGTCGAAGTGTTCGTTCTTCACCACTTCAGAATCTATGTTCTCCCGGAGGGCAAAGATTGCAGCTTCCCTGCATACCGATTCAATGTCTGCGCCGGCATACCCTTCAGCTTTCTTCGCGAGTTTTGATATATTAATATCATCATCCAGCGGCATGTTCTTCGTATGCACCTTGAATATCTCCTCTCTTGTTCTGGCATCAGGAGCAGGTGTCATGACGATCCTGTCGAATCTACCTGGTCTGAGGAGGGCCGTGTCCACCATGTCAGGCCTGTTCGTGGCAGCTATTATGACTATGTCATGAAGGCTCTCGAGCCCATCCATTTCAGTAAGGATCTGGTTGACAACCCTCTCTGAGGAATTATTGTTACTGTCTCCTGTTCTTTTCGGAGCAATGGAATCGATCTCATCAAAGAATATGACAGTAGGGGCAGTCTGTCTTGCTTTCTTGAACACTTCCCTTACAGCTTTCTCGCTTTCACCGACCCATTTTGATAATAGCTCTGGACCTTTCACGACGATGAAATTGGCTTCACTCTCATTAGCCACCGCTTTGGCCATCAGGGTCTTACCGGTTCCGGGGGCACCGTACAGGAGGACTCCTTTCGGCGGCTCGATCCCCATCCTAGAGAAGGCCTTGGGGTTTTTCAGCGGCCATTCTACAACTTCAGACAGTTCCTGCCTTACACTGTCAAGACCCCCTATGTCTTCCCATCTTACATTAGGGACTTCCACCAGGACTTCCCTCATGGCAGAAGGTCTTACTGACTTGAGCGCTTCTATGAAATCATTATGTGTTATCTTGAGCTTTTCAAGTATCTCTTTCGGAATCTCCTCTTCGTCCTTGTACTTGAGGTCGGGCATGATCCTCCTCAGGACGGTCATTGCTGCTTCCTTCGATAAAGCGCTCAGATCAGCACCGACAAAACCATGTGTTATCTCGGCGATGTTCCTCAGGATGCTCTCTTTTACAGATGTATCAATGATCTCGTAGATCTTTTCGTCTTCATTTATCTCTTTCAGTTTATCTGCAAGCCTGTTGGTTATCTCTTCCTTCTCTTTCTTATGTATCCCCCTGAAACACAGTTCTTCGGAGATCCTTGAGATAAGTGTCTCTTTCAGGGGGACAGGGATGGATTTCAGTTTCTTCTTTTCTGTTATTATCTTTCTGATCGTATCTTCAACATCGTCCTTTATCTCGAAGAACTCTTTATTCTGTTTTGTCGAAGACAGAAGGGTCTTTGTTATCCTGTCCTTGTCAAGGTCTTTTATGCTTTCCTTGACCTGCTTGACAACCTCCTCTTTAGTGCTGTTGACACCTATGCTTTTCAGGTTCTTGTCAATGGGCATGTATCTTGAGTGGATCTTCAGTATCTTTTCCCTTCCTCTTTTCGAAGGAACGCTTATCTCCAGCTCCCTGTCAAATCTTCCTGGCCTTCTTAGTGCAGGGTCCAGTTGGTTGGGTATATTCGAGGCGGCTATAACTACAACCTTTCCTCTTGCTTTCAGGCCATCCATTATACCGAGAAGCTGAGCTACGACTCTTCTCTCTACTTCTCCTTTGGTCTCTTCTCTCTTCGTGGCTATGGCATCGATCTCATCTATGAATATTATCGACGGTGCGTTCTTTTCTGCTTCCTCGAATTTCTTCCTGAGATTCTGTTCTGACTGCCCGTAATATTTCGACATTATCTCCGGGCCGTTTATGGATATGAAATTGGCATTAGTTTCGTTAGCTACAGCTTTTGCCAGCAGGGTTTTCCCTGTGCCCGGGGGTCCGTGAAGCAAAACACCCTTCGGCGCATCAATGCCCAGTGTTTCGAAAACTTCGGGGTGTTTGAGCGGAAGTTCGACCATCTCCCTTATCTTCTTGATCTCGCCTTCAAGCCCGCCTACATCTTCGTAGGTCACTTCAGGGTAAGAGTCTTCCTCTACTTCTGTAGCTTCAGGATTGAACTCCACTTCCGTGGATTCGACTATGACAACCGGTCCCTTGGGGTTCGTATTCGTCACCACGAATTTCAGATCGGAGAATCCCAGTCCGATCGGGCTCTCGTCAAGCATATTGAAAATGTCGTCGGGGAACATGGAGCTGTGCATCATAGTGCTCCTCCTCCTCTTGCTTCCTCCCAGCGAGACAATATCTCCTTTCTGGAGAGCTCTCCCGAGGAGCCCCTGTTTGAATATATTGGAAGATGCTTTTATGACCAGTCCTTTCCTTGCAGGTGCTATGGATATCTTCTTGGCTGGAGTGACCTCAGCTTTCTTGATGGTGACCATCTCTCCTATCCCAGTCTTTGCATTCCTCCTGATGATACCATCCATCCTGATGATGTTCAGTCCGATATCGCCTGGGTAAGCCCTGTCGACTATAGCTATAGCTTTCCTGCTCCCTTCTATCTCGACTATCTCTCCCGGTTTCACACCAGCTTCAGACATATAGCCGCTATCTACTCGGACTATACCCTTGTTGACATCATCCTGGATTGCTTCAGCAACTTTAAGTTTTATATTTTCAGCCATTTTAGCACCTTCGTTCATGAATAAGAAATTAATTTAAAAAGATTGTGGAAAAATTATTTTTTGAGCTTTGGCAGCGGGATTGGTGAAGGCAGGTTTATCTCCTTGCTCAGCAGCAAAGCTTCAGTGTTGCATTTGTTAAGCACACTCGGAAGCACCTTTTCGGTCGTTGCTTTGTCAACCTTCTGGTTCTTCTCCCACTCGTCGAGGATAGATTTAGCTTCGTCCTTGGAAGTCATGTAGACAACATTCCCTTCAAGCTCGATCTTTCCTATCTCCGGATCATAGGTCGAACTGAATGCGAATCCGAACTTGAGAGATTCCTGGTTATCTCCTCCTACATTGAGATCCACTTTCTCAACACTGTTCAGGCCCACATTATTTGATATATTGACCTTCCCTTTCTTTCCTTCTTTCTTTTCGACATTCATCTTCGTAAAATTAATACCCATTATCGTCATATATATTCACCGTCTTTCGAGAACTTTCATTTGTTTATAAATCTTTTGTTCAGTAGGTGAGTTCAGAACCATTCTTGCAGTTTGCACAGACTCTCATCTTTGTAGAACCCAGGTCAGGTCCGCCGAATTTATGAGTGGTTAAGCTAACCTGTTTGTTCATATTATTCCCGCACCTTTTGCATCTGTATAAATATTCATAGTCCTGCTCAGGTACTTCCTTGATTGCCCCCATACGGTGATAGGTAATCATTTGCTATATATAAAAATATCGCTCATGGGTTTTCAGATGCCTTGACCGCTACTCTTATAAATAAAGTATCTTCCCCTCTAATCCATGAGAAACAGGATAATGGTCGTCAAAAAGGACAAATGCAATCCCGACGGTTGCGGAGGGTACCTCTGCATGAAGGTCAGCCCCTCGAACAGGATGGGTAAGGATGCTATTGTGAAATCTGATGACGGCAAGGTTGAAGTAAATGAGGATGTTATAACTGATGCTGACAGGATAGCAGCGAACAAATGCCCTTTTGGTGCTCTTGAGATGATTAGGCTCCCGGAGGAGCTTGATAAGGATCCTGTGCATCGGTTCGGCAAGAACGGTTTTGCCCTCTATAATCTTCCCACCCCTATATTCGGCAAAGTGGTCGGCATAATAGGGAGGAATGGTATAGGTAAGAGCACGGCCATCAAGGTACTTTCTGATGTTCTTAAGCCCAATTTCGGTAAAGAGGGTCATGAGGCTGATGATGATGCTCTCATAGAACATTTCAAGGGTACGGAAGCCCAGAAGTATTTTGAGAAGAGGAAATCCGGGGAGATAAAGGTAAGTTATAAGCCCCAGGCTGTTGATATGTTGCCTAAGACAGCCAAAGGCAAGGTTGGTGATCTTCTTAAGAAAGTGGATGAGAGGGGCATATATGACAGCATAATAAAAGACCTTGATCTTGAGGACATCCTTGATAATGATCTCTCTTCTGTTTCTGGCGGGGAGCTTCAGCGTGTCGCCATAGCTGCTACGGTCATGAAGAAAGCCAATGTCTATGTCTTTGACGAGCCTACTTCTTACCTTGATATAAAGCAGCGTATAAGGGTGAGCAGGTACATAAGAGACATGGCCGATGAGAATACAGCAGTCCTTGTTATCGAGCATGACCTTATCATTCTTGATTATATGACCGATCTTATACACCTTATGTACGGTAAGGAAGAGGGTTATGGTATAGTGAGCCTCATGAAATCCACCAAACAGGGTATAAACATATACCTCGAGGGATATATGAAAGACGAGAACATGAGGTTCAGGGATCATAAGATCCATTTCTTTGATGAAGCGCCTGTAAAGAAGGAGAAGGAACAGAAGCTGCTCAGTTCCTGGAAAGATGTCAGGAAGAAACTGGGCAAGTTCAGCTTGTCTGCAGAAGGCGGACAGATAAACACCCGTGAGACCATAGGCATACTCGGGGAAAACGGTATTGGTAAGACCAGTTTCGTAAAGATGCTTGCAGGTGTGGATGAAGCTGATGAGGGAGAGATAAACGAGGACATCTCTGTCGCTTATAAGCCCCAGTATCTGAAGGGAAGTGAGAAGACAGTGATGGAATTCCTCGGAGATGCGGTGAAGAAGTACAAGGGACAGATAATTGATCCTCTGGATATAGAGAAGTTCTTCTTTAAGAAGCTCAATGAGCTTTCAGGCGGACAGCTCCAGAAAGTGGCTATAGCCCATTGTCTCTCCCGTGATGCTGATCTTTTCTTATTCGATGAGCCCTCCGCTTATCTCGATGTCGAACAGAGGCTTATCTTATCAAAGGTGATAAGGGAAGTCATGGAAGCCAAGGGCACTTCTGCATTGATCGTTGACCATGACCTTCTTTTCGTGGATTATCTTTCCCAGAAGATTATGGTCTTCGATGGTAAGCCTGCCATAAAGGGAGTAGCGAAAGGCCCTTATCCGATGGCGGAAGGCATGAACACTTTCCTTAAGGACATAGATACCACGATGAGGAGAGACCCTGAGAATAACAGACCGAGGGTCAATAAGCCCGGTTCGCAGATGGACAGGAAACAGAAGGGCGAGGATAAGCTTTATTACACGTCCTGAAGCAGTAGCCATTTCCATATTGGTCTTACTTTAATTCTTTTGTTCTTTGTATTTATATCCTCTTCTTCATCATCTGTTAGGATCAGGCCTCTTTTAGATTATGTTTTTCCATCGCTTCAAGCAGGCCTTTTATTTCCCTGTCACGTGTAGTCTCATCCTTTAGAGATTGAGTGGCCTGGATATAATTTGTGAAATTGTCAATTTCACTTAACGATTTTTGAGGTCTGTCTCAGTTTCAGTTCCCTACCTGATACTTCTCCAGTGAGGTATTAAGCTGTTTGTGTACGGTCATGAAAGTTGCCCTTCTCGGGAATTCCTTGAGACTCCATGCGCCGATGTAAGTACCTGTGCTCCTCAGGGAACCGAAGATGTCCAGGAGGAGGTTGTTTATGCTTCCCTTATACGGTATCTCAAGGTCCCTCCCTTCACTGGTCCTGTGCTTTGCGACCTTTCCGTAATGTTCTTTCATGGCTGCCTTTGAGCTCATTCCATAGAATTTCTTGAATTTCCTGCCGTTCTTTTCGATGAGCTCTCCTCCTGTCTCATCATGACCTGCGAAGATCGAGCCCCCCATCACAAAATCAGAGGCAGCGCAGAAAGCTTTCGCGATATCTCCAGGATATCTTATCCCTCCGTCAGAGACTATGAGGCCGTGTCCTTTCTCCCTTCCTGTTATACCATGGGCAGCGTCAGAACATTCCATTATGGCCCCTAGCTGTGGATAACCTACTCCTGTCTTTCTTCTGGTCAGGCATGATGCCCCGCTTCCTATACCTATCTTAACTATATCCGCACCTTTCAGGAGGATCTCCTCTGTCATGTCATTGGTCACTACATTTCCGGCTATGATCGTATGATTAGGACAGAGTTCTCTCAGTTCGCTGAGTTTGCCCACAAAACGTTCAAGATAGGCATTGGGAACGTCAAGAACAATGAAATTGAATTTACTGCCGAGGCCTTTTTCGAGGAGTTTCTTCAGCTTATCGAAATCCTCGTCCCTGATCCCCAGGGTGTAAGCTATATAATCGGGTTTATCAAAGCTTCTGAAGAATCCCTCGAGCTCTTCAAGGCTGTAGAATTTATGTAGGGCGGTGATCATCTTATATTCTGAGAGTACTCTGGCCATCTCAAATGTACCTGTTGTGTCCATATTGGAAGGTATGATGGGTATGCCTGTCCATTCTCTCCTGCTGTGGAGGAATTTGAATCTCCTTTCAAGGGCAACTTCCTTCCTGCTGTTGAGAGTGCTTCTCTTCGGTCTTATAAGAACATCATCGAAATCAAGTTTGGGCTCATTATCTATCCTCAAGATATCACCTTGTTCTTTATTTTCTATTTGATATTTAAATCTTGGGAAAGCAAAAATGGGTGGTATATTATATATTTTTCAAAAAACCAAAATTATAAATATATCTTATTTCGGAAGAAGTATGATAAAGTATGATGAAACAGTGATGCAGTAGAATGAAGGGAAGAGACGAGCAGTGGAATCTTGAGCTAAGAGTGCTTGTAGGCGGGGAACCGAGTATTGATGAGATTTTCGAAGTTGAGGATCATCATGCTCCTTCAGGTGATTTCTGGAATCTTAATGAGAAGTCTTATTTTGCTAATGTGGATGAGCATAACAAAGAGATAGGCAAACTTAAGGTCGGCAGGAAATGGGGAGTGAATGGTGAAAGGTTGTCGAGGACAGGAAAAGCTACCCTTACAAAGGATGATAAAGGGCTTTTCCGGAAGGAACCTCTTACAGATGAGGAACTGAAAAAGATAGAGGATGATCCTGACGCTATCGGAACAAGAAGGCTTGGTGAAGAGATGGGCGGGCCTGCAAGGAACTCTATAGAGGCTGCCATAAAGATAATGAGAAATGGTCTTATCCAGAGTTATGCTAAACCGAATTTCCATTTCCTGCTTCTTGGAGGGGAGGAAGAATCCACTGATAAGTATGAGAACCATATAGGGACGCTGGATAATATGCTTTCCGATAGCGGGAATGTTGATGTCTCATTCCTGAGGGATCCCAACTGGGCGGCGCATAAGGCTTTCAATTTCGTCCTTCCTGATGTCAGCAGGACACTCATAAGGTATCAGGAGATGAGACAGAGTTTTGATCCTTCCAGGATAGCTGGTTGGTTCGAGAACAACCACGATAAGATAAAGAAGTATGATGTATGTTATGTGAACAGCCTGAAGAATAAGGATCTTATGAAAAATTTTGCCTCTTTTACAGAAGGATATGAGGGGAAGATCATAGTCGCTCCTACAACCGATATGTTCAATAAGGATAAAGAGTCGACACTGGACCTGCTTTCAAAAGCTGATATTGTTATGCTCAATACAGAAGAAGCAAGGAAGATAGTCGATGGGACTTATTCCGGATTGAAGGATAATGGCCATGGCTCTTATACTGATATTGTAGCAGGCCTGACTTCTATCGTGGGCAAGGAAAATGCGAGGATATACGTGACTAATGATGCTGATTCCGCCTATCTTTCATCAAAAGAAGGTGATTATGCACGTATATATGAGATGATGCCAAGGAAACTTGATAATAAAGGCACATCCATTAATGCAGGAGATAATTTTCAGGGAGCGGTGATTGCCTCTGAGCTCCTTAGTGGAATGGATGAGATGGATAAGTTCATGTTCTCTCTGGATTTCGCATCATATCACTGTCTGGTGGGGGATGATGGTGATTATTCACAAAAGAATTTCAGGGAATTCACCAGAGGAAGACTTGATTATAATACTTATGAGCTGAATCTGGAGAGTGTTCCGAGCTCAAGGGAAGTTGATATGAAATACTCTCAGAAAAGTATATAAAATGATAATGGGAAGGATTTAAGATGGACGATCTGAAAGGGAAATCGATTCTGATATTCACTGGCGGAGGGGAGACCCAGGTATTGAACGCTACTTTGTATGGCGCTATCAAGGCTGCGAGAGAAAATGATATGAAAGTGTATGGTGGCTTAAGGGGCTGGGAGAGTCTCATCAATGGAAGTATAGCCGATCTTACTGATATGGATATTGAAGGCATACAGGATATAGGTGGTACGCTCCTCAAGACCAGCAGGACGAATCCCGGAAACATAAAAGACGGGATGGAAAAGATAAAGAAGACGATAAAAGAAAAGGGCATCGATTATCTTTATGTTATCGGTGGTGATGATACTTTAGGCTTTGCCAGAAGGCTTTATGAGGAAGAAGGAATCCCTATAATTGCAGCCCCGAAGACCGCAGATAATGACCTCTCCGGGACATATTTTACACCTGGCTTCCCCTCAGCCGCATTCAATATGGCCAACATAGTGTTCCATATAAGGAGGGATTCTGCGATACCAAGACATAGGCTTTTTCTTGTAGAAAGTCAGGGAGGAGATTCCGGCTGGCTTACAGCTTCTTCAGTTTTCGGTAATGCCGATCTGGTAGTAGTTCCTGAGAATGAGGTCAAGCTACAATCATTCCTTGAGCTTGTCAGGAAAACATATGGGAAGAACGGGAATTATGGCGTTGTTGTTGTGTCGAAAGAGGCAAAGTTTGATGAGATCAAAGGTGATGAGGAAGTCCAGCCGGACAGTTTCGGTGTCAAGAGGCATCAGAATGTGGTGGATAAGCTCCAGAAGGTAATATCAAAAGACCTTGGGATAGATGCGACCACTATAAAACCCGGCCATATTGTAAGGAGCGGAAGATCTTATGAGCTGGACAGGGACTTTGCAATACATCTGGGGAAGAAAGGTATAGAGCTTCTGAAGGAAGGCAAGCATGGTTATATGGCTAATATAGAATTTGAGGATGAGGCCTTTAAAACAGGCAGCATACCTCTTTCAGAAGTGGCCGGGAAGGAAAATTATAGGTCTCTTGACTCATCTTATTATGATAAGGCTCTGATGAGGCCCACAAAAAAGTTCATGGAATATATGAGACCGATAATCGATACTTCCGTCTTTGATGATGGATGGTATTATGAACTTATAAAAAATGTCCATGATGAATGAGCTCATCTTACTATAAGGAAGATTATCAATCCCGTTATTACTATAAAGATTGTGAGGAGTATACCATTGAGCATTTCTGGTTTTTTCTGAGTGAATACCTCTCCTTTTACATCAATCTTTGTCTTGACCCTTATCCTGTTCTTTATAAGGCCTTCATCTTCTCCTGAAAAGAGGATACTGATGCTTTCTTCATGCTCTCCTTCTTCATTCCCGAGGAATCCTACATCTATATCTCTCGTCTCTTCCGGTTCCAGAGTTCCTTCATCCTCTTCAATATGAGTGAACCTGTTGCCTTCTATGGTATAATTGACAGGATTATTTCTTTCGTTGATGAGGAAGATGCTCTTAGTGATGTTCTCGTTCCCTTCCATCTCTATATCAAGAGAAGCCGGCGAGACACCGAATCCTGAAACAGCAATAGGGAAGAATAAAAGAAGAAAGAGAATTATCATGAAGGATCTCATATGACCGCCTCCATGATAATCTCATTGTTGTAAGTCCCTTCTTCAGTCGTTTCAGGTACATCGATGCTGAGCTCGAAAGGCACGGTATTAGCTGGATTAAGACCAAGTTCATTGATTGTCGAGCTTGTGTTCAGTTCTCTCATCCCTTCCCCGAAACCGTAATCGATGGTCATATTGCCTTCATTCCCTGCACTGAGGCTAAGGTCAAAGCCTGTGTTACCTATGTTCTTGATGGTCGGTTGTTTTGTATCCATGTTATTGTCCCCTTCGATGAGACAGCTCTTCCCTTTTGCCACTGTGCAGCTGATGCTCTTGTTATCTATCTCGAAGGCGGTCATGGACATGATCTCTATCCCTGTCTTAGCATCTGTTGTGAGGTTCAGATCGTTCTTAATGGATATGGATAAGTTGTATCCTTTAGCTTCAGTGAAGTATTCCACGGGAACATGGGTTTCATATAATGACGTTGTTTCGTTTATATCCTCTGTCTTGTTCAGTGAATGGTTATCTTTCCATTCTATATAAGCTTCAGTTATCGTGTTGTTGTCTTCTATTATTATTCCAATATCCATCATCTTCTCTTTTCCCGGAAGAGGTATTATCTGGTTGCCCTTTCTGCTTTCATCCTCATCTGTTATGCTTATGTTCTTTATCGAAGGATCAAGGTCCAGTACATCCACTGTAAGGCTTATCGAATCATCCCTGTTCATGCTGTTCCTCGGGTTCGGTGTTGATGCGGTAAAGTCCAGAGAGTCATTGCCTGTATAATTTATCCTCTGAAGGCTCTTCCCCTCATCTGCATCCGGTGCTGCATCTCCTTCCAGGTGAGGTGATCCCCATCCGATGGAATCGGTGATGTTCCCGTCTTTCCTTATCTCGATCCATCCTTCATCGTTGGTGAGGGTCATTGATTCTTCATGATCAGCTTCAGGCCAGTCTTCAGAGTCTTTTCCTCCAGAGAAGCCCGAATCAGCGACAAGGTAATGTGTCTTACCGGCCAGAGTCGTTTCAGGCAGTGTTGCATCAGGATCAGAACTTTGTGTCGTTATTGTCGTTCCGGACAGGTCTATACTCTCATTCCCGTTATTGTAAAGCTCTATGAATTCTCCATCGTTCTCGTCTTCTATGGGATCATAGTAGACTTCGTTTATCACCAGGTCCGCTTTTACCATCCCTGACATGAGTATCAGGACTAAGATCATTATTATTCTTTTCATTGGTATCACCTGGTTGAGAATCCGTATGTTTGATTAATATGGTTTATTGGGTCTTCAATGCAGGATTTTTATAATTCAAGGATTGTTTTTGCTTGGGATGGAATCTTTGTTTATAGAAGAAACTATACCGGAAAATTTTATGCTCTTCCCCTGCTTTCTCCGTTCTTCACTCCGCTTGCGATTATATGCGCGGCTCTTATCGGTTCGGGCAGATCCGAGTGTGTGCAGGTCATATTGAGGATCTCCCTTATCTCTTTCTCTTCAGCTCCTATACTCTGGATGTAAATGCCTTCTATCTCTTTCACTTTACCTGCTTTGTCTATAAGGTTTATCTTATCATCCATGCCAAGGTCCATCAGAGTTTCCCTTATCTTATTGGGCATCTTCCTCATAACGATAATCACAGGAATATTGGTTTGATTATATAATTCTTCTATGTCTATTATGTTTAGCCCGCCTACTCCTATGCCGTCCAAAAGTATGTATTTTATCTGTCTATAGAATTTGGAAGAGGAGATCATACTGTTCAATTTCTCAGTAGAGTCTTTCCCATCTATCTCTATATCAGTTGAAATAACTCCGTCAAAGTAATCCCCTCCGCGATAGACTGTACCTATGATCTTAGTGCGTTTCTCTTTGAACTTATCGAATGGGCAGTCATCTATCCCGAGTATCCTTATCTGGTCTTTCATATTCTCCTTATGATAGCCAGGAAACCGCTATGGCCGAGACCCTTGGTTTTAGGTCTCACTCTTCTTCCGTCTATCTCCCATTCACGGTTCGAGACTTCTATGGTCTTAAGATGGACGAACCTCTCATCTATCGAGTTAACGAAATCTGCTATCTGGGGTATGGATGGTGAATAACTGACGAGGAATCCTCCCGGTCTCAATGCTTTAGCAGCATGGTCTATCACTTTCCATGGTTCCGGGACATCAAGCGTTATCACATCACCTTTGTAGGGTATGCTCTCATAGATGTCGTGTTTCTCATATTTGAGGTTCTTGATACCGAGGAATTTCCTGTTCTCTTCAGCGATCTTGAGATGATCTTCCCTAATGTCAAATGAATAGACCTGTTTTGCGAATTTTGCTACATAGAGTGATAAAGCACCTGAGCCGGAGCCTGCGTCTATAACTACAGTGTCATTGTTTATGCCTGTCTCGGCTATGATCATGGCAAGATCTTTGAGGGGGATTATCTGCGCTCCTCTTTTCATCTTCTTGTAGAGATCATGGAAGAACGGCTTGAAGCATGATAGTTCCTTCCCAGTATTGGTTTTTGGCCTCCTTTTCCTGAAATCATCCTTGCTTATGTATCCATACTGGGTATGAAAATCTTTGTTGGTATCCTTGATGAAGAACTTCCTTCCTTCCTTTGTCATCAGTATCTTTTTGATCCTTTCCATATTCTTTATGATGCCTGGCTTCTTTATATATCTTAAGAAAATTATTTAAATCTCTGTTTTCCTGTTTTTGTATATGTCTTATCTCAGCTCTCTTGCGAATAAAGTCCAGAAGAAGAAAGATCCTAAGCCTGAAGGAAAATCCACGAAGGAGCCTGAGAAAAAGAAGAGTTCTAAAAAAGGAGAGTCTGACAGGGCTGATGCAAGGGCAAAGGCAACCGAGAAGATAATCGGGATTATTTCGGAGGATTTCAACAACAACAGGCTTCTAAAATCTGATATAAACAAGATATTCCGTGATGTGAAGGATAATCTCGGGCTTCTCCCGAAGAAGACCGGAAAGAAGAAGAGCAAGAAGAAAGCGAAGGCTTCAGATGAACTCTTCGATCAGGAAGAGATAAAGAAGATATTCTCAAAAGCTCATGAGATGGGTGATAAGCAAGAGCTTATATCTAAGCTTTTCTTCAATTTCGGTGTGAAGCTTGCGGAGATAGCAAAATTGAGGCTCGAGGATATTGACTTTGACGAGAAGAAGATAAAACTCGGGGACAGAGAGGTAAAGGTTGATGAGAAGACCCTAAAGAAGATATTCGCTTTAGTGGGTGACAGGAAAAGCGGTAAGGTCATCAGTCCGGATAAGGACCTTGAGAAGAACGATATCCTGAATATGATCCAGGAGATAATGGGTGAGGCGAGCGTTAAGAAAAGGAAGAACCTTGAATCTGCTGTGGATAATTTCCTGGCTGATCTAAATAAGCAGGGGAAGCCTTACATGTATTGGGAGCATTTCGACAAGGTCCTTGAACTGAGAAACAAGGATAAGGCCAAAGTGAAGAAATGACTTTGACCAAAAAATTATTTCTTTTCTCAGTAAGTAGGGATGTCCTTCTCGCTGTCCACAAGGGTGATGTTCTTTACACTCTGCAGATCCTTAAGATCGTTGATCCTCAGAAGATTCTCTGATTTGGTGTAAAGGTTATCTCCAATGTATAAGCTCCTTTGGACTGCCGGGCCGTATCTTTTCTCACTGCTGTGGTCTATAAGCCCTCTTAGCTTTATCTGGTCTTTTGTTATGTTGAAGACGAATGCCCCGTTGTACCCTTCATCGTCACGGCCGTGGCTGTATGCGGGTATCACCATGAGGTTCCTGTCCCTTGAGAAGAGGAAGGCTTTATGTTCATATGCTGCAGTTGAGCTTGCGTACCTGTCCTCGGTCACGAATTTGGTTATCTCTTCGGGTTCTTCCACATCTTTCACATCGAAAAGGGAGATCTTCAGGCCTTTAGTTCTTCCTGTCTCGCTTGCTTCCTTACCAAGTCCGATTATGGTCTCATTATCATACGGATGAAGGTATCTGGAAAAGCCTGTTATCTTGAGTTCTCCCAGGATCTCGAGATCCTTGGGTTCTTTCAGGTCGATGACAAAGAACGGGTCTATCTGTTCGAAAGTGACCATATAGAGCCTGTCTTCGATGAATCTTGTTGAGTATATACTCTCTTCGACGGCTATGTCCTTTATATGATCCATCACTTCAAGATCCTCATCTAGTGTGAGGACATGGTTGCTTTCCTCTTCCCTTCCCTTTACGCCATGTACTGGGTTAACGGTTGTGGCTATCCTCAAAACATCGTCCTTTTCATCCATCGAGAACTGGTTATTGAGATGTCCAGGTACTTTTCCGTGCCCGCTTATCTCAAGGCTGCCATCATCAGCTTTGATCTTATGGATGTTCGTGTTCTCCAGGTATTCCATCTCTTCAATCTTCTCTTTTGCCTCTTTCTCTATCTCGTCCCTGAGTTTTTCCTGTTCTTCTTTATCCATTAACTGGACATGGGTGTTTATGATCCTGTCTATCTTCCTTTCCTTCTCGGCTTGAGACAGAATATCAGGTTCAATGTCTTTGATCCTTTCTATAAGAGCCTTGTCTTCAGGATTCAGTTCGGGCACCACTTTCTCTCTTTTGATCTCTTCTTCGATCTCGTATTTGTTCCTGCTTTCCGTGTGCGCAAGATAAATATTTTCCTGGGACATATATACTGTCGGCGTACTCTCTGTAACTATAGATTTGCTCTCCATCTCTCCATTCTCTATATTTATTGAATGGATATTGCTCATCATCGGATTATCATAAGGATTAGGAAGTCTGTATACACTATCTATCTTCTCTTCTCTCCCGTCTTTCATTATTATGGGTCTTGGGTGTTTGATGCTCGGCCCGGAGGTTGTTATTATATAGACCTCTCCGTCGATCATCCTCCCTTCCTTATACTGCCCTTCTATCTGGATATTCTCTCTTTCTTCCGGGCTCTCCTTATCGGAGATATCATAAGTATTGAAGAATGTAAGACCGTTGGTCGTCGGAATGTTATAATCAGAAAGACTTGATGTCCTTCCGAAGACAGCGAGGTTGTCTCCGTCTATGAATAATGCATCGGGAGTGTTATTGAGGGAGATCTTCGAGATCTTTCTTGCATCTTCTCCGGCTTTTATTATATAGAGTGTCTTATCCGATATTGTGTAAATGTATTCTCCGTCTGTCTTTATTATATCTGCCTCATCAACGCCGGCTTCCTGTATGTTTGTCTCAGAATATTCAGGGGTTCCTCCTGCATCACCAGAAGATGTGCTCATCTGGACATCATCCTCCATCATCCTTTCTCCTCCTTTAAGATAGCCTTCTCCGGATGAGTCCTGAGAGAGTGATCTCAGCTCTTCATCGCTCATTAGCTTAAGCTCTCCTTCATTTTCAGAGAGGGTTGTCTTGTCCGGCGGATTGACAGGTTCCTGGCATCCGGCCAGGATGGTTATAGTGATGACCATCAACAGGATTATTGTTTTTTTCATTTTGATACCTCTTATCGTTTTTTCATGGTAATGCGCAATTGCTTAATATATCTTTTCTTGACTTTAATGTTTTTCGAAGTCATTAACAGGATTTCGCTTCAGAAATATGGAGCGGGGGGTGGGACTCGAACCCACGATCAGAGGGTTGCAGCCTCTTGCCTTAGCCGCTTGGCCACCCCCGCATCGCTGATTTTTGGAGAAACTATTTATTTATATATGTATCGGTAATGAACGAGAATAGTTCTTCATGGTCATCAAATATCCTGTCTGATTCGAGGAGCTCTTCTTCCGGGAGCGTTGTCTTCAGGGCAAATACAGTCATGCCTGCCCTTTTCCCTGCAGTTATGCCGGTCGGGGCATTCTCGATGATAATTGCTTCTCCCTTATTTCCGCCTAATGATTGAAGCGCTTTAAGGTAAGTATCAGGGGCTGGTTTCCCTTCTTCTACATCGTCTCCTGAGATGATACATTCGAAGAGATCATCGAAATTCTCCTTTATTTCAGCAGAGGCAACTTCTCTCCTTGATCCTGTGGCTACGGCCATCTTCATGCCTTGTCTTTTAAGCTCTTTCAGGTGTTCTATGATTTGATAAGGTTTGGAGTCAAGCTGCCTGAAAAGCCTTTTTTTCATATTATTGAGTTCTTCTCTCTTTTCTTCGCTCAGGCTGATACCCTCTTTTTTCGTAAAATAATCGATGTACTGGCCGGAAGTCTCTCCCTCTTTCACAGCGAGCTCTCTTTCGGACGGATTTATCCCTATACTTCTGAGGGTCTCTTTCCAGGATTTTATATGATTAGGCATGCTGTCCATGAGGACCCCGTCAAGATCGAAGATCATGTATCTCATTTTTCGAATATCTTTCCCATCCTTTTCTCGAAAAAGGTGCAGGCTGAAAGGTCCCCTGTTACATTAGCTGTTGTCCTTACCATGTCAAGTATCCTGTCAACTCCAAGAATGAGAGCTATCCCGGCAGCCGGAATCCCTACTGAATCAAGTATGGTTGCAAGAATGACTATCCCTACTCCCGGCACTGAAGGCGTACCTATGGAAGCACCCACAGTTATCGCGATTATGAGTATTAAACTGCTCAGAGGGAGCTGTACGCCGAATGCCTGAGCGAGGAAGATTGTGGCTACTGCCTGGTATAGTGCAGTTCCTCCCATGTTGATTGTTGCTCCGACTGGTATAAGGAATTCTGAGATAGAAGCTCTGACTTTCAGATTGTCTTCTGCTGTCTTTATAGACAGAGGCATCACAGCGGCTGAACTCGAGGTGGAGAAGGCCAGTAGTTGAGGGTCCCTTATCTTACTGAAGAACCTGAAAGGACCCATCCCTGTAAACAAAGTGACAATCAGTGCATAAACAAAGATAAGCAGGATCAGTCCGAGAAGAACTGTCAATATGTACATCAGAAGACCGCTGAACGCTTCCAAACCTATTTGCGAGGTGACTTTAGTGATGAGGCCGAAGACCGCATAAGGTACTAGGTACATCGCCCATTTAACAATCCTCATGCTCACATCCTGTATAGTATGGAGCAAATCTGAAGCTACATTAAGGTGTTTCTTTTTCACGAATAATAGGGCTATACCTGTCATTATGGTGAATATGACTACACCGAGCATATCACCTTTGACTATTGATTTGAACGGATTACTGGGAAGCAGGTCAACGAGCCTGTCGGGGACGTTCTTATCCTCCATCTCTTTAGTCTCTACTTCGCTTTCGGCGTCAAGCTGAGATTCGTCTATCATATTTCCCGGGTTTATCGTAAAAGCACTGCCGAAGCCGATGAGGATGGCTATTATAGTTGTAATCACGAAGAATGCTACAATCCTCGGTCCTATCTTTTTCAGGAAGTTTATGTCTCCGCTTGAGAGTATCCCTATGATTATCGAGGAGAATATCAATGGGATGATTATCATCTTTATCATCTCGAGGAAGATGTTCCCCGGAAGAGCCAGCCAGTTGGTTATAGTCTTGGCCATGCTCTTGCTGACAAGCCCCATATCCGGGCCCAGCATTATTCCTACAAGGCTTCCCAGAATGAGAGCGAAGATTACCTGGAGCCATAGTTTCTTGTGAAGGAGATGAGTGAGGTGTTCACTCTTTGATTTGAGAAGTCCTCCTATCTTCTTGGTCTCTTTTATTGTATGTAAGGGATCTTTCATCGGTTTAATTTTTGAGGTATTAATATTTAAAACTAATTGTCTGTTGCATAAGAATGAAGCTCAAGCCCACAAAAACTAACGGACCTGGTGGGATCC
>JBNJDG010000007.1:0-51057 GCA_051819665.1 Nanobdellota archaeon | reverse complement strand
CTCATTACCTGTACCGAGTATCTGATCCACATTCCTCAGCATGGTCTGTCTTGACATATTGTGTGGTAAGATAAAGAGATATATATTTCCTGCGGCTTTCCACAATCCTTATAAACATACAGTTATTACTCTCTGATATGGAAGTAAGCCTCAGCAAGCTATTAAAGCATTACAAAAGGCCCGAGATCCAGAAGGAGATCCTTTATAATGCTGTTGGCAGGGAGGTAGCTGTCAAGTTCATGAAAGGTTTCGGGAAAAGGCCCGATCTCCTGAGTTATCCCCAGGATGTTCTCCAGTTCGCGAAGAGGAAGGCAACCTCTTTCCACCTCTCTGAAGAGAGATGGAGGAATCCACTTCAGATAAGCACCGGCATGAGCCGGAAAGAGCTTGATGAGATTAGGAAGGGATGGGACCTTGTCCTTGACATCGATTGTGATATCCTCGACATCTCCAAGGTGGTGGCCAAGTACACGGTCGAGTTCCTGAAGCATAACTCCATCAACGCGGTGAGTTGTAAGTTCTCGGGCAATCACGGCTTTCATATAGGTGTTCCGTTCGAGAGTTTCCCGACAGAGGTCCATGGTACGCCTATAGAGAAGCTCTTCCCCGAAGCCGCAAGGAAAGTGGCAGGTTATATATGGGCCAGGATAGAGGACAAGATATCAGAGCATCTTCTCTCTGTTTATGGTTTCGAGAAGCTCCAGGAGCTCACAGGCATAACCTTCAATAAGATAACCAAGATGAAGGACGGTAAGAGGGTACTTAATCCGAGATCCTTCGTGGATATTGATACAGTGCTTATAGCGAGCAGGCACCTCTACCGATCTGTCTATTCTTTCAATGAGAAATCCGGCCTTGTTTCTGTACCGATAAACCCCGATAAGGCCCTTGAATTCAGGACACTGGCTGCAAAACCGGAGAATGTCAGGGTGAGCAAGTACAGGTTCCTTGATGTGGGCATGGCGAGGGAGGCTGAAGCGACTTCCCTTTTCGAGGCGGCTTTCTCATATGCCTTTGATGAGGATGAGTTTGATAAGGAATACTATAAAGCTCCTCTTGAAGAGATGAAGAAGTTCTCCTCCTCTAAGAGCATGGATGTGGACGAGCTTGCTGAGGCCATACCTGAAGAGTATTTTCCTCCGTGCATAAAGAGCATACTTGTTGGCCTTGAGGACGGCAGGAAAAGAGCCCTTTTTGTTTTAACCAATTTCCTCAGCAGTGTGGGATGGAGTCATGAGGATATAGAGAAGAGGATCCTCCAGTGGAACGAGGATAACCCGAAGACTTTGAGGGAGGGAGATGTGAAATCCCATCTGAAGTATCATAAGCAGAGGAAAGAGACAGTCATGCCCCCTAATTGTGATAATGAAGGATATTATCCCAATATTGGTGTATGTAAGGAGGATAATCTTTGCAGGAAGGTCAAGAATCCTGTCCAGTATGCGAAGATAAAAGCGAAGAACGCCTCTAAAGACAAGAAGAAATCAAAGAAAACTTCCAGGAAAAAATCTAGCGGACAGGGTCAACAGTCTCAAACATAGACCTCAGTCCTTTCTTTAGGGAGCCTGTTATCTGGTGATGTGTTGATGGGAATACTGCCCATTTCTGTTCTGTCGTAGAGTCAGGATTTATGGAATACAGGCACAGCCCGGTATATTTTATGAGCTTGGGCCAGGACTTTATGATCTTCTTCAGGTTATCTTCCTTATTGAGAACGACAATCCCGTGAAGGCCGGAGAAGTCTTTCTCTTCAAAGTTCTCCATGACGAGGTATCTCTTCTCCTTATCCTTGTAGACGGCAATCAGCACGTTCCCTTCTGTCCTGAACTCCTTGAGCTTCTTCTGCAGAAGATCCTTGTGTTTAAGGTAATTCCTTAGCCATTCAATCATTTTTTCCTGCATATCCCCGGTAGTATAACAAATCCTTTAAAAATATTTTGGCATATTTGGCAATGAAGTACATAGAAAGGGAAAAGCAAAGGGTAGTTGGAAATTTTATGTCCCCCTCAATAGGAAAGACCAAAACCTATTTATATAAAAGACCCGAATATGGATATATGAGCCTTGATTCGTATATTGAAGACCATCTGAGGAAATATATTAAGTTCCATCTTGAGCAGGGCTACAGTTATGAAGCTGTGAAAAGATGTCTCCTCAAGTACGGCTACAGCCACGAAGAGCTGGACAGGATAAGCAAAGGCCTTAAGTATTCCAAGAAGACTGTCACGAGAAAATATTCTGAGAAGGAGCTTGATGATGAGACTTACCTCTACCTTCGCGGGATGATATCTGAGTATCTTAAGAAACAGCTTGACCACGGCTTTCATCTGGATGAGATTAGGAAAGCTCTGATCAATTTCGGCCACAAGAAGAAGATAGTGGATGATGCTGTAAACCTTGTCACGAAAGAAGAGAGACTGAACTTCAAACCGAACATGGTGTTTGCTGCTCTTTCTTTCCTCACGCTCTTATTCATAGCAATGATGAGCCTGACTCTGGGTGTGACTTTTAAGGAGATGTTCCTGGTACTTTCACCTGCGGTTGCAGTCATAGCCTTGTCATATTTCTATACCACTTACCTTAAGAATTATACAGCAGTGGCATCTCTCCTGGGAGTGATCATAATCTTCATGACCATCTTCCCTCATATTGAAAGCAGCGGAACAGAGACCCATGTGCTTCTGGTGATGAATGCAGTCATAGGGTTCATAGTGACAGGAGTTTATTCGATGGTAAAATGAGATTCGATATTGCAGATCCCAGTTTTTATGTATTCCTCTCTCTTCTTATCGTGCTGATATTCTATCTGATAAGGCCAAAACCGAAAGAGAAGACCATCCCTTCTCTGATGTTTTTCATGGACCGGAAAAAGAAAAGTAAGTTGAATGCATTTTTCCGGAAGCTTTTCAGGGATCCCCTCATGATCTTCCATCTGATTATCATAGCTTTGATCTGCTTCGCTTTCCTGCTGCCTTTCGTGAGTTATGATAAGGAGGTCACAGCAGGTCATACGGTCATGGTCATGGATGTCTCTGCAAGCATGGAAGGCAATATGAATGAGATGATAAAAGATGCCAAAGGGGATGTAGAAGGACGGACTTCGGTAGTCCTTGCGAGGGATTATCCTTCAAGATATATTATAAACGAAAGCAGTGAGAAGGCAAAGAAACGGATATCTGATATTTCTCCGACGCATATGGGGACTGATCTGATCTCTGCCCTTGAGGAAGCTAAGTCTCTTTCTGGTGAGAACGGAAGGATTATCGTTTATAGTGATTTCCAGAGCAAGGGTGATGTAGTTGGCAATATTAACCTGATGGATTCTGATGGTTTCGAAGTGGGTGTAAGGAGTTACAATAATGATGAGAACGTGGGCTTTATAGATTATGAGTATGATAATGATGTCCTTGACCTTTATCTGAAGAATTTCGGTGAGGAGAGTAAGACTGTCACAGTGAATGAGAATTCCCTTGAGATAAGGCCGGATTCTGTCGAGAAGATAAGCCTTGAACCTGAAAAGGGCAAAAGGAAGATAGTTATAGAAGAGAAGGACGATATCCCTGCTGATGATGAGTTCTATATAAACATCCCTGTGGACAGGAAGCTTGATGTGCTTCTCCTGACGAATGATAAGGACACTTATCTTTATGATTTCTTCTCCTCTTCACCTTCAATAGACCTGGATGTTGTCTCCCCGCCGAGTTTTCCTGGCATTGATCATGATGTTGTGGTCATCGATTCGGTGAAGGAGAGTTATCTTCTCACAAAGATAAAGGACAGCATAAAGGCTTACGTGCAGGAAGGTGGAGCCCTCGTTGTGACACAGAAACTTATGGAGGATTTTTTGCCGGTTTCGTTCGAAGCAGGAAGGGTTGATAAGTCAACTGCTGAAGTAGAGATGGACACTTCTATAACAAGGGATCTTGTGTTCCCGAGGATAAAGGATTTCAGGAAAACATCTCCATCAGATTCGTCGGCTACTATCGTGAGCGCATCAGGAAACCCAGTGATATCTTACTGGTCGCAGGGTGACGGTAAGGTAATGTATTACGGGATTCCGGAAGAGAACAATGAATTCAGGATCACTGCTGGTTTCCCCCTGTTCTGGCACAGGTCATTAAAATTCCTGTCATCTTTCAATGATTTTGATAAGCTAAACAGGGAAACAGGTGAATATGAGACGACTGGCTTCCATGATGATGTAGCGGTCAATCTCCTTGACAGTGAGGAATCAAAGGTGGGAGGAAAAGATATTGAGAAGGAGATAGGCGGGCTTAAAGGGCTCTCCACTGAAGAGAGGGAGTTCAATCTGAATCTCGTTGTGATCCCTTTGACAATAATCTTTATGATATCAGAGATAATCTTCCTCAGGAGGAGGGGTGACTTATGAATTTTCTGTATCCGTGGGCATTCTGGATAATCGTTCCTGTATTCATTGCAATGATGATAATTTTCAGGAAAAAATATCCGTGGAAGACCTCTTTCAGGAAAAAGACTGCTGTTTTCATCTCAAGGATGTTGGTTCTTGTACTTCTTCTCTTTGTCATGGCTGGTCCTTACGAGATAACCGAAGATAGCACGCCGGGTGAGGTAGAGCTGACTATGCTTTATGATAACTCTACTTCGATGGATGTTTATGATATAAATCAGGATAGCATAAGAAGAAAACTGAGTGAAGATCTACCTGTCGAGGTGAAGGAGATAGGCAGGGGAAATTCTTCGCCAATTGCGAAGAGCATATTCAGGAACCTGAACGAGAAGAACCTTTTCCTCATCACAGATGGAAACAATAATGGACAGAGGGACCTCTCTGAGACTCTCCTCAATGCGATGGGAAGGAATGTCTCTCTTGCGAGGCTTGAGATGGAAGCTAAGGAGAATGAAGCTGCAATATCCATAGAAGGTCCGTCTAAGGTAGTGGAAGGAGTGGATAATCATTATTCTGTAAATACGGAAGCTGTGAACATGGATGATGTGGATATAAGCTTCGACGGAAGGCCTTATTACGGAGGTAACATAACCAAGAATTTCGGCGGAGGACAGCATGTTCTGAAAGCTGAAATAACAGAAGATGATGCCATAACCGAGAATAATGTATTTTACAGGACTGTTGACGTGATCGAGAAACCGCGTGTCCTTTTCATCACAGAGGAGATCTCCCCTCTTACGAAAGTCCTTTCCGAACTTTACGATCTTGACACGAAGGATCATGTACCCTCTGACCTTGAAGATTATCTTGCTGTCGTAGTGAATGATATGCCTTCGGATAAGCTTGATGTAGAGAGGCTTAGCGGATTTGCACAGGAAGGTAATGGGATAACTTTCATAGGAGGTCAGGAATCTTTTGATTATGGCGGTTACAAAGGAAATATTGAGACCCTGCTACCGGTCAGGGTAGGCGGTGCGAAGGAGAAGCCTTCTAAAGAGGTGAGTGTCGTGCTCCTTATAGACAAATCGGGAAGCACATCTGCCGGGATAAGCCTGGAGAAGAACATAGCCAATAAGATAATCAGTGATGTGGATGATGAGAACGAGATAGGTGTGGTGGCTTTTGACAGCGACCCAGTGAAGATCTCTGATCTTGTAAAAAAATCCTCTGTATTGAAGAGCAAGATATCTGATATCAGGGCCGGCGGAGGAACCAATATGGATGGAGCTATCGATATGGCCACGTCAATGCTTGAGGGGAGGGAAGGCAGCAGGAACATAATAATAATCTCAGACGGGAAGGATAAGCATATCTCGGATTACATAGGTGATGTCAGGGAGGCTGCAGAGAAAGGTATCCTTACTCATACGGTGAATATCGGCGAGGATTCCCATGAGAGGAAGATGAGATATATTGCGGATGCGGGAGAAGGGGATTTTTTCAGCCCTAAAGACAGTGATTCCATAGAAGTTGTCTTTGACAGACCGGAGAAGAAGTGGCCCGTGATGTCCCTCCCTAAGGAGCATTTCATAACGGAAGACCTTGAGCTCGATTCTTATATAACAGGTTTTAACCAGGTCATGCCGGCCTCTTATGGACAGCTGCTTGCCACCACCGCTTACAATGATCCTCTCATAGTCGCCGGCAGGCTCGGCCTCGGCAGGGTTGCAGTCATTGCGACGGATGACGGCAGTGAATGGGCATCCAGGCTCTACCATAATAATCCTGATATGCTACCTACAGTATTGAACTGGGCCATAGAGAATCCCCATAGGAAGAAGGACAGTTATGTAGATATCCCTGACGGTACAGTCGGTGAGGAGATAGAAGCAGTGATAAAATCTTCTTCTGCTCCGGAGGATGCGAGGAAGATCGATGATGGTCTGTACAAGAAAGGTGTAGTCAAACATGAGAAGGGCGTGTATGAGTTCATGTCTAAGGATTATGCTGTCAATTATCATAAGGAGCTAAGCAGGGTGGGCATGAACGAGGAATTTGTGCAGGATTTCATCTCAGCCGGCGGAAAAAGCTTTGATGAGGATGAGCTGGACAAAGTGTCTGAGTATGTTAAAGAAAAAGCCGAGAAGACTGTGATGAAAAAAGAGAGGAAGGAAGAACTTTTCCTCTGGCCTGCTCTGATAATAATCCTCCTTGAGATCATAGTAAGGAGGATCTATAGATTGAAAGGGAAATAGTCCTGAAAGTTAATCAGTCTTCCCCTATGCTCCCTTCCTTGAAGATGTAATCCTTCAGCTCTTCGGCCATCTTTGTGTCGTTCCTTCTGATCCACTCGATTAGCATGGATGCGTGTTCTTTCTCTTCATCAGCATTGTGCTTGAGGATCTTCCTCAGTTCATCATCATTGCAGGCATCCACTCTTTGGTTGTACCAGTCAACAGCTTCCATCTCTTCTTTTAGTGAATCTATAGCCCTTTTCATATCCCTTGTTTTTCCTGAAAGGTCTTTCTTATCTTCATGTAACATAACTTATCACCACGGGCATAGGATTCAGCAAATTATAAAAACTTTGCCATTATCTCGGCTTTCATGGGAGTCAGGTCACAGCTGTTCAGGTTCTATCTTTCCTCTTTCCTCAAGAACCAGAGTTATTTCCTCCCTGTATTCGTGGTCTTCTTACAGGCGCAGAGCCTTTCGATGACACAGGTCTTCTGGGTGTTCACCATAGGAAGTATAGCGAGCTTCCTCCTTGAGATCCCTACAGGCATTTTTGCTGATTTCTATGGCAAGAAGAGGAGCACAATACTCTCTAAATTCCTCATCTTCGTATCCTTAATCATATTCGGATTCTCAGGAAGTTTCTGGATGTTCGTCCTTGCTCAGGTCATATTCGAGACAGGTAATTCTTTCAGGACAGGTACGGAGACAGCTTTCATATATGATTATATAGACCAGACCAAAGGAGCTCCCGGTTATACAGAGGTTAAGGGCAAGCAGAAATTCTGGGCAAGAGTCGGAGAGGCTATTGCTACAGCAGCAGGTGGCCTTATAGCTTCAGAGATCGGTTTCAGCTGGGTTTTCTTCTTTGCAGCAGTACCTGCATTCGCCAATTTCATCAATGCCATCTATTGGGAACCGATAAAGGAAAGACAACAGGGACTTAGTCTCAAGGATTCTGTGAAACATGCCAGGAAGAGTTTCTGCAGATTATGCGAGAAGAAAGGGCTTCTTAACATAACCCTTAACATCGCCATCTTCACCGGCGTGCTTGCTGCCCTTGCGAAATTCATCCAGCCTTATATGATGGAGGCGGGCATTGCCGTCAAGTGGTTCGGTTTCATTTATTCGGCTTCCCTCATGATCACTGCTCTCGCGGTAAGGTATTCCTATCTTATTGAGAACAGACTGGGGAGGATAAAGACGATGAACCATCTTACCTTATTGGCCGTTGTTCCCGCCCTGGTCTTGGGTACGGGTTTCATCTCAATATGGGGTGTGCTTCTGTTCTTTTTCATAGTCATTGTAGAGAATATAAGATCTCCTGTAGCTAATCATGTATTCCACGGCTTTGTGGATTCGAAAGAGAGAGCCACGCTAGGCTCGATAATGTCCCTTTTTAAATCTTTAGGGAAAAGTATAATAATGCCCATTGCTGGTTATATATCAGGTATATTTTCCCTCTATTCTGCAATTCTTGTATTGGGGATAATATTGTTGGGGAATTATATCTTCTTCAGGGTGAGGTGAAAAAATGGTATGGGAATATGTTGTAGGTGCTGTGGTTCTGTTCTTCCTTTCCGGTCTCAAGGTAGTGAAGGAGTATGAGAAAGGCGTGAAGTTCAATCTCGGTAAGTATGTTGGCCTAATGAAACCCGGGCTGAAGCTCGTGATACCGATAATCCAGTCATGGCAGAGGGTTGACATGAGGGTAAGGGCAACGGATGTGCCTGAACAGGAGAGCATCACCAAGGATAATATAACCGTTGGGATTAATGCGGTGATATACTATAAGGTTGTCAATGCTGAACGGGCGATCCTTGAGGTGGAGAAGTACACTTATGCTGTTTATCAGCTTGCACAGACCACCATGAGGAACATAGTCGGTGAGACTGATCTGGACGAGGTCCTCAGCAACAGGGAGAAACTTTCAGAGGATATAAAGAAGATAATCGATAAGGCTTCTGATCCATGGGGGATCCAGGTGGATACGGTAGAGCTTAAGGACATCACTCTGGCAGAGAACATGAAGAGGGTGATGGCTAAGCAGGCGGAAGCTGAAAGAGAGAAGAGAGCGGTCATAATAAAGGCTGATGGTGAAGTCACTGCCTCGAAGAACATGGCAAAAGCTGCTAGTAATCTTTCCAAGCATGACGGAGCTCTTCATCTGAGGACTTTACAGACCCTTAATGGTCTTAGTTCTGACAAGAGTAATACAGTAGTCTTTGCCGTACCGGTTGATGTCCTTAATGCGGTGGGTCAGAACATGGGGAAAAATAAATAAACCATTCATGAATCCCCCGGCTGATGAACAAGCATCAGAAAGATCTTGCATATGAGAGCATACCCAAACTGCTGTTTAAGCAGGCAGGTCCTGCTATGATCGGGCTTCTCCTGATGAGCCTCTATAATCTTGTTGATACCATATTCATCGGTAATGGTGTGGGTCCGTTAGGTATAGCCGGCATTGCTGTCGCCTTCCCCATCCAGATGATCAGTATGGCTATCGGCCAGACTGTTGGGATAGGTTCTGCATCGATAATCTCAAGGAGATTTGGTGCCGGTAAATATGAGGAAGCACAGAAAGCGCTCGGCAATTTCTTCACTTCGATAACTCTCATAGCTGTGGTAATAACCGGGCTTGCTCTTATATTTCTTGTTCCGCTCCTTAGTCTCTTTGGAGCGACTCCAGAGATAATGCCTTTCGCAAAAGAGTATCTGGAAGTCATTGTTATTGGCACAGTCTTTGCGATGTTTGCCGGAGCCAGTAACGCTATAATAAGGTCAGAGGGGAATGCTAAGTTCTCCATGTTCATAATGATATTCGCTGCACTGGTCAATATAGCACTTGATGCGGTTTTCATCTTCGGCTTTGGTTTGGGAATGTCAGGAGCTGCACTCGCTACAGTTATCTCCCAGGGTTTAGCTTCTGTTATAGCTTTATGGTATTTCCTTGCCGGCAGAGGAGCTCTTAAGTTCAAAGGGTTCTCGTTCAATCTTTCTCTTCTCAGGGAAAAGTTCTCTATCGGTGCTTCTTCGCTTGCAAGGCAGGCTGCCTCCAGTGTAATGATAATCACGGTGAACAATTCACTCGCCTATTACGGGGGAAGCATGGCAATATCATCCATCGGGATCATAATGAGGATCCTCATGTTCATAATAATGCCTGTCATAGGTCTCTTACAGGGCCTCCAGCCTATAGTCGGTTATAATTACGGTGCAGAAAATTATGAAAGGACAAAGAGATCCATCAAGCTCTCGATGCTGGTGGCAACTGCCCTTACTACTGCTGCATTCCTCATCATCGAGTTTTTCACTAAGCCTATACTGGGGATCTTTACATCTGACCCAGGCCTTATAGATAAGACAATCCCTGCAATGAGGCTCGTCGTGATGATGTTCCCTCTCGTCGGTTTCCAGATAATTGCAGGAGGGATGTACCAATCACTCGGGAAGGCAAGGAAAGCGTTCATCCTTTCGATAATGAGGCAGATCCTTTTCCTTACTCCTCTTGTATTGATCCTCCCTCTTTTCTTTAGGATTGATGGTGTATGGGCTGCATATCCTCTGGCTGATCTATTTGCTGGGATCATCGTCGCTTTCATCCTCAGGCATGAATTCAGGCTTCTTACTCCTTCTTCCAGAGGAAAAGCGGCTGCCTGATAAAGGATTCACAATGAAAAGAAAGGTTTATAAGTCTGGCTTCTTACCCTCTATATACAATTATCGGAGGATTTAAAAAATGTTACATGATTTCGCATTTCCGTTATTCATGCCCTTTATAGGTTTGTTTTCAATAGCTGCTTTCGTATTCTGGATATGGGCTATCATCGACTGTATAAAATCAGAGAAGAGGACAGAAGAGAAGCTCATCTGGGTCCTTTTGATATTGCTCCTGAATTTTATCGGTGCCCTTATCTATGCTATTATTGGAAGGGGCAGAGAGGAGGTCTTCAGGGTAGATAATAATAAGAAGCTCACAAGAAGCAGGGAAGATCGTGTTATTGCTGGTGTCTGCGGAGGATTGGCAGAGTATTTTGGCACCAGCTCAGCCATGATAAGATTGATCTGGATACTAATCCTGGTCGTTTCGGCAGGAACAGGCCTGATAGCATATATAATAGCTGCAGTGGTCATTCCAGAGAAAGAGGAAAGTAAGAAATCGGCAGGAAAGAGATCAGGAAAAAAGAGTGCATCGGAGAGTAATGATAATAATGGTCCTTTGCTACTTGTTATAGTGTTATTTCTTGTATTGTTCTTTTCCCTTCTGGGAGGCATTTTTTTCATGAATGGTTTCCCGGCAATGGTAAGTATCCATACACAGGAAGCTTCAGAAAGTATTTCAGTGAGTGAAAAAATAGCAGAACATAAGCTCCCTTCAGATGATGCTGATGCGGTAGCGGAAAGGATAAGGCAAAGCTCTGAGTTTGAAGACGTAATGGATTTGAGACTTATAAGATCTGAGGATTCTCCGGACGGTAACAGCTATTCCTTTCTATTCAATACTGCTGAGGGCGAGAGTTTTCTGGCTGAAGCGAAAGTAAGGGATGATGAGATTGTCTCGATAACCTATGATCTTGTCGATAATAAGGAAGAGAGGGTTGATGATTTCGTCTCCTGTGCTAATGCTGGTAATGAGGTCCTGGAGCCTGACTGCAGTAATTGTTCTCTCCAGTGTATAACGGATGATGGAAGGGTATTCACAGAATAGTCTTCAGATTATGTTTCTGTTATAAAAAAGGATCACTATGATTCTAGTAGATGAGATATTTTTTCGCTGTTTCCTGGCCCTTTTCGGTCAGTTCAAGGTAGATAGGCTTCCCTCTTGGGTTGAGCTTTTCTATATAACCCAGCTCGATGAGCCTGTCCACATGCCTTTTAACGGCCACTTTCGATATCTCGAGCTCCTCAGCAAGTGTTGAGACGGAATTGTTGTATCTCTCTTTCATCTGGTGATATAATTCCTGTATTATTTTTCTTCTGCTTTCCCCGCCTTTGGAATACAGGAAGATCATGTTTTCCATATATCTTTCCATCCTGTTTTTATTAATAAGTCTTTCTGATTATTAACTTACTGTTAACTTACTATTAATTTTATGATTACACTTCAAAAAACTTTATATAATAATTAAAAAAGTATACCTTTATACAAAATTCAATAATTGTGAATAAATAAAGTAAAGTTTGATGAAGGTAATGAGAGGTGAAGCTCATGAGTAAGAAAGAAAAATGCAAAGAGCTGATGTCCAAGTTTTTTGGTCCGGCTTCCGCGGCACAGGTCGATTCGATGGGCGAAGATGAGTGCGTGGAGAAGTGCAAAACTAAAGTGGCAGGTTTTCTCGGGGAAGAGAAGGCGAAAGAGTTCGATAATATCTAAGAGGTGAAAAGATGAAGATCAAATACAAATTATTGGCATTGCTCCTTATCCTTACGGTTGTCCCACTGGCGATCCTTGGTTATACGAGTACGAATGATATCTCGAGGATGGGTTCTTCCGCGGTAGACGGAGTGAACAACATGAAGCAGATGGCTGTTGAGGACAGCACTAATTCCCTGAAAGAGCTTGGGGAGAGGATAATAAAACAGAAAGCTGTTGATACTGCAAAACAACTCGAGGTATATATTAAGCAGAATCCCGAAATGACGGTTGAAGAACTTCAGGAGGATCCGAAATTCAGTGAACTTGCCGTCCAGCCTGTAGGCGATACAGGATATACAGCTATAACTGATGTTGATTCTCTGGTTTGCAGATTCCATTCAAAGGAAAAGACAGTTGATATGGATCTCCATAAACTTGAAGAGAAACTCCCTGGTTTTTTTGATATCATGTCTGCAAGCCAGGGAGGCAAGGTCTCAAAAGGTTATTATGACTGGGAAGAACCGGATGGTTCGATCAGGGAGAAATACATGCATATTGCACCGGTTGATGCGCGGACAGCAGATGGTGTTCAGTTCTCTGTAGCGGCTACAACCTACATCGATGAGTTCTCTTCTCCTGTAAAGGAGACCAAAGAGAAGATCGAAAAGGCCAAGAAAGACATCTCTGAGGATATCGAATACACAAGTGATAAGGTAAGGTCGCAGACGATAAATTTCCTTGTGATAATAATGATACTCGTTATCATCGTGGGAATACTTTTCGCTAACAGCCTTACGAGGCCAATTAACAAACTTACTAAGGCCGGCGGTAAGATAGCTGATGGTGACCTTGATACAGAGATCCCTCAGATAAAGACAAAGGACGAGGTCCAGGAGCTTGGCACAACGATGAACATGCTTGTTGGTGCTCTCAAGTTCATGAAGAAAGAGAAATCCAAAGACAAATCTAAGAAAGGCAAAAAGTGAGCCTTTCTCTTTTTTTATATTTATTTATATAATTCGTGTTCTTCTTTAAAGATCTCATGAATAGATTGATTTATCTTCTTCTATAGATGACAAAGACAAATTCTCCCTTATCTTCCCTGTATTCTTCTTCCCAATTGCTCTCATCATAATCGGGAAAATATACATCTCCTTCGTAATATTCCTTTATGTGCGAGATATAAAGCTTATCTGCTTTCGGCAGGAACTGTTCATATATAGAAGCACCGCCTATCACGAACATATCCTTATCATACTCATTCCCTTTATCGATGGCCTCATCCACGCTTCGGCAGACATCAATTCCTGCATTCTCAATATCCTTAGAAGTTATTACGATATTGTTCCTTTTCGGGAGAGGCCTTCCTATCGACTCGAATGTCTTCCTGCCCATGATTATGGTTTTCCCTTTTGTCTGTTCCTTGAAATGTTTCAGGTCGCCTTTTATCTTCCAGGGCAGCTCGTTACCTTTCCCTATGACCCTATTCGCTGGGAAGGCAGCGATTATAGCGATCATACGGCCACCTCGAACTTTATCCGTGGGTGGTGCTCGTATCCCTCTACCCTGGAGTCCTTATAGGTCCATTCGAAGATCGAGGTGAAATTCTCTGTCCTTATCTTCGGCAGAGGGAAAGGTTCTCTCTTCACCTGTTCCTTAAGCCCTTCCAGATGGTTCTCATAGATATGCGTATCCCCGAAGAAGCCGACAAGCTTTCCTTCCTTAAGACCGGTTTCCTTTGCAAGCAGATGAAGCATCAGGGCATAGCTTGCGATGTTGAACGGTAATCCCAGGGCCACGTCCACGCTCCTCTGGTTCCACATAAGGTTGAGCTTTCCGTCTATGACAGTGACCTGGAAGCTGTAATGGCAGGGGGGAAGGGCCATCCGGTGGAGATCTGTCGGGTTCCAGGCAGTGACCATCATCCTCCTGTCCGAAGGATCTTCCTTCAAAGTCTCCACTACCTTCTTGAGCTGATCCACGCCTTCTCCTTTTGGAGGTTTATCATAACTTTCGTATTCTGCACCGAAGTTCCTCCATTGCCATCCGTATATAGGCCCGAGGTCTCTCTCTTCAGCCATTCTCTTCTTTGTTTCGGGATCATTATTATAGGGTACTATATCCGGGGTGCACCATTGGTCCCAGATGTGATTCTTCCTCTCTTTCAGCCATTCCTTGTCCGTTATTCCTTTTATGAAGAATTCAAGTTCAGAGGCTATAAGCCTTAGTGGTACTTTCTTGGTTGTTATGAGCGGGAAGCCTTTTTCCATGTCATGCTCGAACATGGTCCCTGCCACCGCATATGTCTTGACACCTGTCCTGTTCTGTTTCAGTCTGCCTTCATTCAGGATCTTTCTGACTATCTTAAGATATTGTTCCATTAACCCCACCCGGACGGGCATAGGTGGGTTGATTAATAAATCTTTTCTTTTAAGTACTCAGTTCAGTTTCACCCATCCTTTCTGTAAAGCCTTGAATCCAAGTATACTTCCGAGGATGAGAGAGATCACGATGAAATTCCATTCGGTCCTGAAGCTCCCCACTATGAATCCGATGAGAAAACCAAAGATCAGGAGGAAGGTGATGAAGTTCTTCCCGTGTTTCCTCTTGTATAAAGTTTTTCCCAACAGTAATCCGACCAGGAAGATTATTGCAAGGTTTCCAAGGGTATAGCCCTCACCCAGAGAGATAACGAAGCCCAGCAGGAGCAATATAAGGGCTGTTCTTTCCGGCCATGATTCGAACCATCCTCCTTTTTTTCCGTTTATCATTTTTCCACATTCCAAAAGTATATCAGGTAGATCAGACCGCCTAAAACCAGTCCTCCTATCAGTGAGTAATAATCGAATAGGATTATGAGCAGTATATATGTCAGCATTACAGAGAAAGCGAATACATACCACACCCTCGAACCGAAGAATACATAAACTCCTGGTAGGGGTTTTATCGGGAGCATCATATAAACAGCGAATACAAGATTGAAGACGAACATATCATCAATCCAGGCTGATTCTATGCCTATTATCCATTGGGTTGTCTTTATGAACATCACGAGGAAGACATTCGCGAAAGGACCTGCAAGAGCTGATTTCATGCTCTCCATTGTGTTAAGGCCGTATCTGAATTCTCCTATCCTTAACCTGGAGAGGTGGCTCAGCGTTATCCCTCCCACGATGAGCACAGGGAACATCCCGTTGGAGATAATGGCAACGATGATCGAAAGGATCATCCCTGTGAAGCTTTGCTTGTATCTTACCCTGTATCCATAGTAGAGTGCTGCAAGTTTCTGGGCGGAGATGTGGACATAAAAGGAGATAGTGACCATTATCAGGGTGAGGATAAAGTTCCAGATCCAATCTGAGAGGATGAAACTTTCAGAATCATAGTTGAAGGCCCATATGAAAGTGATGATAAGAATGGATGTAATTATCTGAAGATTCTCCCTGTATCCGAAAGTGAAAAATTTCCTTACCCTTTGTTTATATTCCCATCCTGAAGGCATATTGTCTCTTCTGTACAAGGGATTTATAAGCTTTTTCTTCCGAAAGTAATTTAAAGCATGAAGTAGCGCCATAAATCAGGTGATAATCAATGGCCGAAGAAAATCAGAAAGAAAATAACCAGGACGATAATGAGTACCTTTCAACAGAGGATCTTGCAGCAAATAACAACATCCTTCTGAATACTCTTGTAGACCTTCTCATAGAGAAGGACGTGCTTTCAGAGAAAGAGCTCATGAAAAAGCTTGAGGCACAGGAGAAAGAGGCGAAAGGAGAATCTCAGAACAACTCAGGACAGGAACAGTCTAACCAATCCTGAGGCTTTTATATTCTTCTTTGCATTCTTTTATTTTTCTTGCAGCTTCATCGAATCTGTTGTTGAGTATATTCTCCATACAGTATATCTCTGCCCATGGCAGGTTTAAGCTCGGTTCCCTGAAGGGATCGATTACCGATTCTAAGTAGAGGTATTTCCTTTCCTCAAAGGAAGGCAGATCTTGGGTAAGGAAGAGGTATCGGTTTATCTTGTCTGCTGTCTCTTTGTCTTCCGGCACTTCAAATATGTTCTCAGGATAATCGCCATTAAAAGGGCTGGTCCTTAGTCCTGATTCGAAGAAATGATGTATGGGCTTTAACTCTCTCTTATCCACAAAGAGTTCCTTCAGGACTTTCTGATTATTATTCAGGTTGTCCGTCGTGGTCTTATGGTTGTATCCAATGAAACTCAGGAGGAAATCGAAATTATCATGTTTCTTTTCAAGCTCTATAAGCTCTTTTGTAGCTTCAACGTTCTTCTCTCTCGTTATGTCCTTTCCCAGTCTCTTAAGTTCTCTATTGTCGTAATTCTCGATGCCGGTGTATAATACGAACACAGTATCCCTGAATTCACTGAGAGTTTCCTCGAACTCCTCTTTGTTATCCAGGAAAGTGTCTGGTCTCGAGTTGAAAGCGATCGATGAGGGGAGCAGCTCTGACTTCCTGAGTTTCTCCATGAATCCCGGGAGCCGGTAGGTGAAATTCTGATGCATGATCTGGAGCTTATAATCCTTCTTTCCCCTTTGCTTTATCTCTTTTATTATATGTCTGTCCTTCCTTTCTGCAAAGATGGGCTGGCTCTTGGTGATGTTGCAGAATCTGCATTTGTGGCTGCATCCGAGACTTCCCAGGACTATGGTTAGGTCATCTCTGTATCTGCCTTCTATGACTTGATTAAGCCTCCCGGGCATTATCCTTTCCCATCCTTTCGGGACGGGTTCTTTCCTGTTCTCTATGGCCTTTCTGTCTTTCCTGTAGATAAGGTTGGGTATCTTTGCCGGTTCTTTCCCTTCAACAAGATCCCTGAAGGAATTCTCGTTCATCCCCTCTATACAGTAATCGACACATTCATTATCCATTATTCTTTTGCCCAGGTCGGTGACACTCGGGCCCCCGAAGATTATCTTGCAATGGGGATCCCTTTTCTTAAGTTCCCGGGCCATGCTTATACTGCTCCTGAAATTGGGTCGCATTACAGAGAAACCGTATAAAGCTGTTTTTGGGACACTGTCTATAGAATAATCCTGGTGTATAGTGAAATCGACGTAATATGGCACTTCATCAAGCTTTCCGGCGATCCTTTCCAGGCCGTAGTTGGGAACTTTTATGGTCTTCCTGTCAGTCCAGTCAAAAGGTGCTTCGATAAGGCAGATCATAAGTGAACCTCTAACAGGGCAGCGATTATTATCAGGGCCACTGAAGATATGAGGAGGATGGAAGTATCGATGATTATGGTCTTAAGATGCCTCTTGTTCATATCGATACCTTTGACTTTCTTTATGACAGCTACAGATAATATACCTCCTGCCAGTGCAGCTGTTATGAAACCGGTGATCTCGAAGATGCCATGTACGAATATAGCGAGGAGAGAGCTTGACAATGCAGAAAGATATCCTTTAACATTGGCGATTATCCCTATGGATCGATGCATCGCCTCTCCTATGAACACACCGAGGATGGAAGCGTTCCAGGCTATAGTGAATATAGCGCCTGCTCCTAATGCGAAAGAAGTAAGGAATATGAAGAGAAGTATGGTAAGGTTGTTGCTGGTAATGTGGGAGAACATCCATTGGTTGTAGGGTCTGAAATTATCCTCCTTGACGCTGTAGATCACTTTTCTCTCCTCTGTCTCTATGACGTACTCTTCCACCATGTCATCATCGAAATCCACTACCTTACAGGTCTCGTATTCGCTTATCCTGTTCGAGAAATACGCATCAGTGCATCCCTCGAGACCGAAGCTTTCTTCATTGCCTCCCAGCTCAAGCGATTTCAGTTGTTCCCCGAAAAGATCCATCGATTTCTGCTCAGGCATTGCCACAAACCATAGAGAGAAACTTATTGAGAGGAATATGAAGAGGAGGAAGTACATCTTGATGACCTTGTGCTTGAAGATCCGGCTCATCTTCTCTTTTATGAAGACCTTTTCCTCGTCCTCCATCATCCTCGTTATTATCGGGATGAGCGGTATGACTGTGAATGTCACTATCAGGATAGATGAAGAAGCAGGGAAGATGCGGAATGAGAGCAGAACTCCTATGCTTACTACGATTAGTGAGAGGATGAACAGCTTGACCGGATTCTTTAAGAGTTCTTTCGGCCTGAATAATATTTCAAAGGACATATTATCCTATAATCTAACTTTTATATTTTAAATCTTTCTATCCATCTAATCGAAACATTTAATAATCAGAACGAAGACATTATGTATAGGTATTTAAAAAGAGGTGTCTTTGTGAGAAAAGAGATTATTGTAGCTCAGGATAGGTTCGACATTAACGATTATGATTTCTTTTTATTATGCGGAAGCATTGATGTTGATAATACTGTACTCTCTATGATGGGTGTGAAGGGAAAGCATGATTATGATATAATCACAAAGTATTATTTCAATACTCATAATATAAGGGACTTCTCTTCTGCCATAAATGAGGTATTGTATTATGATAACAGGGATTATGGTATTGAGGTGAACAGATGTGCTATTGCTGCTGCAGGTCCAGTGTCGAGGAGACGAGGATATATAAGTCTGACAAACCTTGACAGGACAGTTCATGCTGATTCGATCCTTAACAATACCATGCTGAACAAGGTGATCCTTCTCAATGATTTTGAGGCAGAAGGCTATGCTTTGGATCTTATAGATATGTCTTCAAAGGCTACAGAGCTTCCACATATTGGTCAGGATCTCACTGACGGGAGCTCGATCGGCTACACATGTTCTGTCCTTGGCGCAGGCAAGGGACTTGGTATGACCATCGCCCCTTATGATTACGACAGGCATCTCCATGTACCCCTGCCTTCAGAAGGAGGGCATATGGATTTCACTCCATATGATGACCTTGAGAGGGAGCTTGTCGATTACCTGAGGAAACATTCGCTGAGCGAAGAATCCATACATCCTGAGCTCGAGAGAGTCCTTTCAGAAAGGGGAATTGAAAGGATCTATGGCTTCCTTAGAGAGAAAGGTATGTATGAGGAATCTGATATAACAAGAGTGATAGATAATCTTTCAGAGGGTTATAAAGCGGCTAATATATTCGATAATTATGATCATGATGAGACCTGCAAGAAAGCTGTTAGTATGTTCATATCCATATACGCCAGAGCCGGTAGATATCTTGCTCTCGTTTCTGAATGCTATGGAGGTCTTTTCATTACAGGAAAGATCGCAGTTGATAACAAACATCTTTTCAGGTCTGGAGAGTTCATGGAACACTTTGAGGAACATGATAAACGCTCTTCCGTATTGAGGAAGGTGCCTGTATATATAGTGGAAGATGAGGATATGGTCCTTAAAGGATGTTGTAATGTAGCTACAAATTTTTTCAATATAAGGTGATTAAGGATGGGAAAAAAAGTTTTGATTGTAGAGGACTCTAAACTTATGGTCTCTGTTCTGAGTAATTTCATAAAGAAAGAGGCTAAAGGTGATATAGAGATAATCTCTGTTAATTCAGGAGAAGAAGGGGTCAAAAAGTACAAGGAAGAGAAGCCGGATCTGGTCTTCATGGATATCAAGATGCCCGGCATGGACGGTATAACTGCTCTTGAGAATATAAGAAACAATGATTCTTCCGCCAAGGTTGTAATGTGTACTTCTCTCAAGGAACCGGAACAGGAGAAGAGAGCTAAGGATGCAGGAGCGGCAGGATACATAATGAAACCTTTCAGCAGACAGGATATATCAGATGCGGTGAATAAGAACCTCTGAGGTGACAAGATGGGATATAAAGTATTATTATCGGATGATTCAGCTTTCATGAGGAATATGCTGAAAAAATTGGTTAACGAGGCAGGCTCTGAAGTTGTCGGTGAGGCGGCTGATGGTCAGCAGGCTATAGACAAGTATAAAGAGCTCAAACCGGACATAGTCTTCATGGACATAATGATGCCAAATATGGACGGAATCCAGGCTCTCAAGGGGATAAAGCAAGTGGATAAGTCTTCGAATGTGGTGATGTGCACTTCGGTGGGCCAGGAGAAAGTGGTTAATCAGGCAGTTGAGGAAGGAGCTTCAGATTTCATAACGAAACCGTTCAAGAAGGAGGATGTACTTTCAGTACTCCAGAATTAGAGGTGTATTCTCTTGATAAAGGCCCTGGTTGTTGATGATTCTGCCCTGATGAGGAAACTTATAACTGATATGATTTCCTCCGATGATGAGATAGATGTAGTTGATACTGCTAAGGACGGGGACGATGCTCTGGAGAAAGTAAAGAAGCACGGGCCTGATATAGTACTTATGGATCTTGAGATGCCGGGCAAGGACGGTATAACTGCCCTTGAAGAGATAATGGAAGAATGGCCTCTCCCGGTCATAATGCTCACTGGTGACTCAGACAACAACAAGGCTTTCGATGCTATGAAAGCAGGGGCTGTGGATTTCATAACCAAACCCAGTAATGTGGATTCGGTTAAGGATAAGGTAATCAAACAGATAAAATCGCTTGCAATGGCGAGGGTGCATAAATTTGATGAGACGCCGGAGAAAAAGTCTTACAGTTTTGCCCCTTCATCAGAGAAGATAATCCTTATAGGGGCTTCGACAGGTGGTCCGCAGACGCTGGAAAAACTCCTCCAGGAATTCCCTGCCAACACACCTTCACCCATCCTGATAGTTCAGCATATGCCTCCTCTTTTCACAAGGTCTTTTGCTGAGAGGCTGAATTCGGCATGTGATCTTGAAGTCAAGGAAGCGGAGCATGGTGACAGGCTTAAGAACGGGCTTGCTCTTTTAGCGCCCGGAGGTTACCATATGGAGATAGATCCGGAGGACCCTGATAAGGTGGTGCTGAACAAGAAACCACCTGAGCTTGGAGTAAGACCCAATGTGAACAGGCTTTTTAATTCGGCTGCGCCTGTTTATAAGGATAAGACTATCGCCTTGGTCCTTACCGGCATGGGTCAGGATGGAACCTCCGGAAGCAGGAAGATTAAGAGATACGGCGGCACGGTGGTGTCGGAAGCGGAAGAATCATGCATAATATACGGTATGCCGAAGTCGGTTGCTGAAGAGGGGCTGGCGGACGAGGTCGTGCCTCTGGACCAGATGACGGTTGCCGTAGTGCAATTATTGGATATATGAGGTTTTATTATGGATATGTCAGAATACAAAAAAGAGTTCATCTCGGAAGCGAGGGAACACCTCGATAACATCAATGAAGGCCTTTTGGTCTTAGAGAAAGATTCTTCTGATCAGGACAATATACATAAGCTTTTCAGAGGGTTCCATACCCTTAAAGGCAATTCTGCGACTATGGGCTTCATGAAGTTCTCTGAGCTTGCACATTCTCTGGAGGATGTTCTTTCCAAGATAAGGGATAAGGAACTAAAACCCGCATCGGATGTGTTGGATAAGATCTTTGAAGGATGTGATGTTCTGGAATCAGGTCTTGAGGAGATAGAGAACGGGAAGTCTGAAAACCTTGACGCTGAAGGCATCATATCAGATCTGAAAGAGCTCCTCGGTAATGAGAAAGAGGATGTTGATGTTAAAATTAACGAGAAGGCTCAACTTACAAAGAAGGAAAAGACTGATGTCAATAAGCTCAAGAAGAAAAAGATGAACATATTCAGGATAATACTCATATTCGATAGTGAGAATGTATTGAAGACAGCAAAGTCCCTTGTCATAATAAGGGATCTTAATAACATAGGGGAGTTCATCAGGCTTAACCCTAAGCATGCAGAGATAAAGAAAGGAAATTTCGAATCGGAGATTGAAGTGATCTTTGGTTCCAAGAAAAAGAAAGAAGAGGTTGAGTCTGTCATAAAGAAGGTTTCCGGCATAAAAGAAGTATATACCCTGGGCCTTGATGAGAGTTATAAACGCTCTGATGATTCTGTCCATGAGGATAAGGAACAGTCAAAATCGAAGATCGCGGATAAGCATAAATCGAGTGCTGTGAAGCAGGTCCAGTCTGTGAAGGTCGAGATGAATAAGCTCGATAAGCTCGTGAATCTTGTAGGGGAGCTTCTGATAAGCAATATGAGGCTCCAGGATATAGACAAGAAAAAAACCTATGATCATCTCAGGGGAGTGGTCTCAGGAATAGACAGACTCAGTACTGAGCTCCAGGATGAGGTGATGGAGATCAGGATGGTCCCTATTGGTAATATATTCAAGCGTTTTCCCAGGATGGTCAGGGATCTTGCCAAGAAGGAAGGAAAGAAGGTGGATCTCCAGATAGAAGGGCAGGAGATAGAGTTCGACAGGACAGTCCTTGATGAGATAGGGGATCCTTTAGTTCATCTGTTGAGGAATTCTATCGATCATGGGATCGAGACCCCTGATGAGAGGATCAATGTTGGTAAGTCCGAGCAGGGGACATTAAAGCTGGTCGCTAGCAGGGAGAAGAATAATGCGGTGGTCGAGGTAATCGATGACGGTGCTGGAATAGATCCCCAGAAGGTAAAGAAGTCTTTCATAAAGAAAGGGATCATAACTGAGGAAGAAGCGAAGGACATGACTGATAAACAGCTGCAGATGCTCATCTTCCGTGCAGGAGGGAGCACCAGCGAGAAAGTCACAGATGTCTCCGGCAGAGGTGTCGGGATGGATGTAGTGGCGAATAAGGTGAAGCAGCTGGGAGGTTCTTTCAATCTTGACTCTACGCCTGGTAAAGGGACTTCCATCAAGATAAAACTTCCACTGACGGTAGCGATCATATCAGCCATGCTCGTAAAGATATCCAACTCTGTATATGCTCTCCCTCTTAATGCGGTAGAGAGGATAATGGATATAAAACTCTCCGATGTTAAGACGATAAAGGGTAATGAAGTATATATCCTTGATGGCAGGGAGATACCCTTATTATGGCTTCATGAATTGGTTGGTGAAGGTGATTTTGAGAAGAAAGAAGATAATACAGTGGTCATAGTGAACAGGGACGGAGAGAAAGTCGGTCTTGTTGTTGATTCTGTAGTGGGGCAGCAGCAGATACTAATAAAGGCATTGCAGGAGATAGTGAAAGGGACAAAAGGTCTTTCGGGTGCGACGATACTCGGTGACGGAACTGTAGCCCTGATACTTGATCTTGGCAGTCTATGGTAGAAAATGAAAAAGAAAGCAGAAGAGATAATTGTTGAATTTTTTAACGACCGTTTCAGTAGGTCAATCGCTGATCAGCTGTTAAAACAGAAGATGAGGAAGTTCGGGATAAAGGGTTTCTCCTCTCTGACTTTCAAACAGAAGATCAGTTTCGGTCAGAAGATAGTAGAAAGTGTGTTCAAGAAATTTTACAGTAAGCAGAAGATAGAGAATATCAAGATCCTCTTGCTCCTGAGATTCTCCCTTAATGAGGCTATCGAGAAAGTGGAGAAGATGATCCATAAGAAATCAGAAGTGAAACTTGAACCTCTTGTGAATGTTGATATTGAATATGCAGATTCCCTGCTCCAGGAAATAGACAGTAATGACACGATTAAATTCGGTTTTGAGAGCTCGAATCTTCTGGAAGGGCTTCTGATGTTCTCGATGGACAAGAAAGAGGTAATTGACTTTGCGAATATAATGATGCAGGCGATGACGGGTTCCGCTTCTTCAGGACAGGAGATAGACGACATGAAGATCTCTGCAGTGAATGAATTCTTCAATATCCTGCTTCCTGCTTTCGTGAGTTGTATAGGTGATGCGTTCGGTGAAGAGGTATATTTCACACCGATAAGCTACGAATCCTTCAAGGAGAAGTATTTCTTCCAGGGTGAGTTTATAAAACCTGAAAAGATATACACATCATCAACAACGATAAATCTTGGGAAGAAAGATTATACAGGAAAGATATACTTTTTCATAAAACAATCAATGGAATCATTCGAGAGCCTTGTGGATCAGGCCTCGCAGAAGAAGGATCCGCTGGAACAATCACCTCCTAAGGTGATGGTCCAACTTACAGGAGATGTAAGGCAGGACGTTGAAAGCTTTTTCAAGCTCCTTCATCTTTCTTATACAGAGATTGATAATATCCTTAACGATATGAACAATCAGACGATAAACGGGTTTAAATATAAGGATTATGAGTCCTTCACACAGAAACTGATAGCCGGCCATTTCAGGAAGGCTTCAGATGCAAAGAAGGATAATATTAAATATAATCTCGCGAAGATATTCGGGTTTTAGGTGAAAATGATGGAAATCAATGAGATGCAAGAGGACGCAATCAAGGAAGTAGGCAATGTGGGGATAGGTAATGCGGCTACCGCTTTATCCCAGCTTCTTGATAAGAAGATCGAGATAAAGGTACCTGAAACAAAATTTGTGCCTATAAGTGAATTTTCAAAGTTCATAGGTGGCCCGGAAAAGGTTGTGATGTCATTATATCTTAATATATTTGGTGATATAAAGGGAGAATGTATCCTGCTTTTCCCACAGGAGAGTGCAAAGCAGTTGGTGGATCTCATGGTGGGGAATGATCCTGGTCAGACGAAAGTTATCGATGAGATGGGGATGTCTGCTTTCAAGGAGATGTCCAATATATTTGCAGGTTCCTATGTGAACGCTATCGCTGATATGCTCTCGATAAAAGTATTCCCGTCTGTACCCCATGTGGCGACTGATATGGCACAGTCAGTCATAGACTTCGCTTTGATCAATCTAGCTAAATCAGCTGATGAGATCCTATCAGTTCATACTAAGATAGAAGTAGAGGGCCATGATATAGACGGAGAATTCGTGATGCTTTTTGAGGATGAGTCCCTCAAACAGATGGCAGATATATTGAATAAGATTTACGGTGTATGAAGATGAAAAAGTATAATGATATGCAGGTTGATGCATTGGGAGAAGTAGCGAATGTTGGTATAGGGAATGCGGCTACGGCGCTCTCTCAACTCATCGGAAAAGATGTTACAATCTCTCTCCCAGATACCAAACTTATCCCTCTTGAGAGATTCGCTGAAGAGGTTGGTGGTGCGGAAAAGATAATCAGGTGCCTTTATCTTAAGGTGACAGGAGATATGAAAGGTCAGGCTTTATTCCTGTTCCCCGAAGAGGATGCTCTTAATCTGGTAAAGCTTGTGATGGGAGAAGAAGCTAAGGAGATGGATGAGATGGCCATATCATCTTTTAAGGAGATGTCCAATGTCATAGTTGGATCATATCTGACTGCCATAGGGGATATGCTTGATATGAAAGTCATGCCTGAACCTCCTTTGATGGCCACTGATATGGCTCAGGCGGTCCTGGATTCTATTGTTGCCGGGATAGGCAAGACTGCCGACCAGATCCTCTCAATAAAGACCACAATAGAGGTGGATGGTTTTTCCGTCAATGGTTCGTTCATACTTGTGTTTGAGGAACAATCACTCGATATAATGCTTGAATCGCTGGAGAAAAAATATGGAATGGGTGTGAATTAATGGCTGAAGAGATCATGGCAGATATGGGTAAGTACATCATAGGGGAGAGCCCGAAGGTGCTTGTAGCCTTGGGCCTCGGATCCTGTATCGGATGTGCTCTTTATGATCCTGAAAAGAAGATAGGGGGACTGGCTCATGTTATGCTTCCTTCCAGTGAGGAGAGCAGGAAGAATGTCAACCCCAATAAGTTTGCTGATAAAGCGATACCTGCCATGATAGATGATATGAAGAAAAAGGGATGCAGGACAGAGAGGATTAAGGCTAAGATTGTCGGAGGAGCCCATATGTTCGGAGCTCTACAGAACAGTGATGCTATGGATATAGGCAAGAAGAACTCCAAAGCAGTAAGGGAAGTGCTTGATGAGTTGGGCATTGATATATCTTCTGCGATTACAGGCGGACAGGTGGGAAGGACTATAAAGTTCAACACTGACACAGGTAAAATATCCATAAGGACCAAAGATGGAATCCAGGAGGTATGATCGGTAATGGTGAATATAACTGATAAGCTGAAGAAAGGGCCTGTTCTGGGAGATGGAGGTTATCTCCTCGAGCTTGAGAAGAGAGGTTACGTTAAAGCAGGACCTTTCACACCAGAGGCTGTTGTAAAAGAGCCCGAAGCAGTAGAACAACTACATAGGGAATTTATGAGAGCAGGGGTTGATGTATTACAGACCTTCACTTTTTATGGGACGAGGGAGAAGCTCAGGAGCTCTGAGAGCCATAAGCATATGAATGATATCAACAGGAATGCTGTAAGGATAGCCAGAAAGATAGCCGATGAGAATAACAGGAAGAAAGTCCTGGTGGCAGGAAATATAGCATTGACATGGCAATATACTCCTGGTGATGAGGATTCCGAGAAAGAGACCAGGAAGGCTATAAGGGAACAGGTGGAGCTTCAGGACAAAGAAGGTGTTGATTTCTTCCTCGTTGAGACAGTCGATTATCTTGGTGAAGCTCTCATAGCTCTTGATGAGGTGAAGAGGACTGGAAAACCCTGTATGATAACCTTCATGATAAAGAACAGTGAGAAACTGAAAGATGGGTTTAATGTGGTCAATGCCTGTAAGAAACTTGATGAACAGGGTGTTGATATAGTCGGGATAAACTGCCAGCGTGATCCTGAGAGAACATTACCGGTAATGAAGAAGATTGTTGATGAAGTGGATTGTTATACAGCAGCTCAACCTTCTGCTTATAAATGCACTGAGAAAACAAAATATTTCTGGGCTTTGAAATATAAGGGCAGGAAGGCTTTCCCTCTCGAGCTTGATCCCTTCCAGCTTTCAAGGTTTGATATGGCTCAATTCGCCAGGGAAGCAAAAGAGATGGGGATTGATTATATTGGAAGTTGCTGTGGTTCTGTCGCTGCCCATGTAAGGGCTATGGCCGAAGTTCTGGGAAAGAAGGGAGAAGCTTTCAGGTTCAAGGCAGACCTTTCCGTCCACCCGGTTTTCGGTAAGGGTAAGTATTTCAAGGAAAGGGACAAGGATGTCATAAAAAGGGCGAGAAAGTGAGAAGAGAGATATCATGAGAGACCCAGAGAATATAGGAAGGCTCAAGAGCGAGATAAACAGGCTTATAGGCTTTGATTGTTCACAATATTCTGAAAAGTTCATAGAGAGGAGGATAAGGGTAAGATTAAGGGCCAATGATGTTGACAGTATATCTGAATATCTCAGGATACTCAATAGCGATGATGAGGAGAAAGAGAAGCTCGATAAGGAATTGAGCATACACGTAACGCATTTCTTCAGGGATTATGATATGTGGCAGGCTTTCATGGAAGAGGTTATCCCCCTTGTTGGGAACCTCAAGAGAAAGGTCAGGATATGGTCTGCTGGTTGTTCAACAGGAGAGGAGCCAGTCTCCATAGCCATCTCTTTCCTTGAATCAGGCGAGGATATATCCTTCTCTATCGAAGCCACTGATATAGATCATGGGACTATAGAGAAAGCAAAGCAGGGGATTTATGAGGAGAACCAGTTCAGGGAGATGCCCGCAGGCCTTAAGGAGAAATACTTCGATGATCTGGGTGATGGAAGGTATCAGGTGAAGCCGGAAGTGAGCAGGCTTATAGAGTATAAGATAGGGGATATCCACACATACCGGCCGAGAAGGGTGGATATCATATTCTGCAGGAATACGGTGATTTATTTTAACAGGGAGGCGAAAGCAAGATTGTATGAGGATTTTTATGAAGTCCTTAACAATGACGGTTTCCTTGTGATAGGGAAGACTGAAGTGCTACAGGGTGAAGCGAGGGAGAAGCTCCAGATACTCAATCCCAGAGAGAGGATCTATGTCAAGGAATAGGAGGTTTTGTTTCCGGGTAAGATAGAAAAACTTATAAATAAAATACATTAAAATCAACTACAGGAAAAAATTATCATAAAAAAGAGGTGTATTATTTCATGGGATTAAAGGACATTAGTCTAAGATGGCAGTTAGTTTCAGTTTTTATCATTCTTATAGTCGCTGTATCAGTGACAATGGGTGTAGTTCTCTATGATCAGGCGAAGCAGGATACGAATTCAATGATAGAGGAAAGGCTTGAACAGCAGGCCTCCCAGCTTGCATTGAGTGCAGAGAGCACAGAAGAGGAGATTACTGCTCTCCGGGAATCTGCTAGAAAACAGGCGAAATCAGTTGTGACAGAGCAGGCGAAAGCGGTCTATGAACTGGTTAAGGGAATGGATTCTGAAGAGAAGATAAAGGACAGGCTTGCCGATATCTCAGTAGGAGATACAGGATATGTTTTCGTTCTTGATTACGAAGGGAATTATATAGTCTCGAAGAACAGGAAAAGGGACGGAGAGAATATATGGAATGCCCAGGATAATGATGGCGTATATTTCGTCAGGGAGATGGTAAACAAGGCCAAGGGTCTTGAGGGCAAGAATTTTGCCTACCAGACATACCCATGGAAGAATCCCTCTGATCCAGAGCCGAGGGACAAGATAGCTGCTCTCATGCATTTCCCTGAGAAGGAATGGGTTGTAGGAGTAAGTACTTATTATGATGAGCTTGCAAATATGAATGTCAAGGAAGAGAAGCTTGAAGAGCTAAAGAACGAATTTGCGGAGATCACCGTCGGAAAGACAGGATACGTGGCTGTTCTTGATGAAGAGGGCAATTATGTTGTCTCCAAGGACAGGGAAAGTGATGGAAAGAATATCTGGGATGCGAAGGATGCCGATGGAAATTATTTCATAAGGAATGCAATAAAAGATGCACAGGAAGCAGGTAAAGGAGAGACCGGAATAGCTAAGTATGACTGGAAGAATGAAGGTGAAGCCAGAGCAAGGCAGAAGATCGCCGGTTATACTTATGTGCCTGAACTTGACTGGGTGATATGGTCCAGCGCCTATATAGAGGATTTCCAGGATGGCCTTAAGCAGATGAGGAATAACACGATAATAATAGTTCTGGTGGCAATACTTATATCCTCGGTGATAGCGATACTTTTCTCAAGATACATAACCAATGGGTTCTATTATATCGTAGAGAGGGTCAAGAAGATATCCTCTGGAGACCTGACTGTTAAGGTTGACAAGGATTTTGGCAAGAATGAGATGGGAGAGATGGTCTCATCCCTATCCACGATGGTGACAAGTTTGAGGGATCTTGTCGGTAAGATAAAGAAGAACGCTATGTCTTCTGCTTCTTCTGCGGAAGAGCTTTCAGCTTCTGCGCAGGAGGTTAACGCCTCGATGCAGCAGGTCAGTTCTACTGTTCAGGAGGTTGCCAAAGGTGCCCAGAACACTTCCAAGAGCGCTAGTGATGCACAGCAGTCTTCAAAGAAGACAGCAGAGTCAGCAAAGAAAGGAAGCCAGTCAGCTAATCAGGTCAAGGAGAAGATGGATTCCATCACCTCAACGACCAAGGAGGGATCAGAGAAGGTCAAGGCTCTCGGAGATAAATCCAAGCAGATCGGTGAGATTGTTGATACGATCAACGATATCTCTGAACAGACAAACCTCCTTGCGCTTAACGCGGCTATTGAGGCAGCAAGAGCAGGAGAAGCCGGAAGAGGCTTCGCTGTAGTAGCTGATGAGGTAAGGAAACTGGCAGAACAGTCAGGCAAAGCTACCGGTCAGATAACCGAGCTGATCCAGACAATCCAGAACGAGATAGACAGCTCTGTACAGAGCATGGACAAGAACACCAAACAGGTCGAGGAAGGTACTTCAGCAGTACAGGAAGCTCTCGTGGCTTTCGAGGAGATACCCGCTCTTGTCCAGAATGTAGAGAATCAGCTTTCGGACATGTCTTCAGTGGCTGAGGAGAACGCCGCCGGCAGTGAAGAGGTAAGCAGTTCCGTTGAAGAAGTTACCAGCTCTATGCAGCAGGTGAGCAATTCTGCTGAAACCCTAAGCTCTGGTGCTGAATCACTGAAGAACATGGTTGCCAAGTTCAAGCTTCCGGAATCATTCGAACAGGAAGCTGAGAAAGTTAAAGAGAAAGAGGAAGAGAAACTGGAGAAGATGAAAGAGGAGAACAGGAAGAAGCTTGAGGAGACTAAGAAAAAAGGTCAGCAGGGTACTTCTTCCGGCCAGGGTTATGGCAAAACATCCGGTTCATCTAACCAGGGAAAGGCAAAGAGTACTTCTTCTGCACAGGGATCAGGCAAGTCTTCCGGTACAGGAAAAGCTGCTGCCAAGAAAAGCAGCTCGGCAGGAAGTACAACCCAGTCCCAGGCTTCAAAACAGTCACAGAAGAAGGAAAATAAGAAAGAGGAATGAAAATGGCCGAGGAAAGCAGACAGGTAGTAGTATTCAAGCTCGCGGATGAGGAATTCGGAGTCAATATAGACGAAGTGAAGGAGATCATCCGTATGGAGCAGATTACAAAGATTCCGAATACAGAAGATTACATCAACGGTGTGATCAACCTTAGAGGCAAGATCATAGTAGTGCTCGATCTTGCGAAGAAGCTTGGCCTGAAATCTAAGGAGGCAGATCATAATACGAGGATCATTGTGATCGAGAAGGATAACAACACTGTGGGGATGGTCGTTGACTCGGCTACAGAGGTCCTCAGTATAAAGGGAGAGAATATAGAGGAAGCACCTGCAGTTGTCACGAAAAAGGTGAGCAGCGACTTCATTGACGGAGTTGGTGTTCTTGACGAGCGTCTGCTTATCCTGCTTGACCTTACGAAGCTTCTCAGCAATAAGGACATGGAGCAGATAAAAAAAGCGGGTAAGTGATAGCCATGGCCGTTGATCACGACATACTCCTTGAGACAGGGACAAATGAGGTAGAGGTAGCCGAGTTTGAGATGTACCTTGCCGACGGCGAGAGGAAACAATCCTTCGGTATCAATGTTGCTAAAGTGAGGGAGATAATAAAGTTCCCTAATTATACTTCGATGCCTAACACAGGTGAGAATGTGATAGGCATTTTCAAGTTCAGGGATCATATCGTCCCTCTTGTGGACCTTGCCTCCTGGCTAAATGAGTACACGGAGAGAGATTATTCTAAATGCTATGTTGTGGTCACCGAGTTCAACCAGAAGTACTTCGGCTTCATCATACATAATATAAAGAGGATACACAGGATGTCCTGGCAGGAGATCCTTTCTCCCAAAGAGGTCACAGATAAGTCCGAGAAAAGGAGCGTAACCGGAGTGATAAAGTTCGAAGACCGGATCGTTATGATGATTGATTTCGAGAAGATCGTCGCTGACATCAATCCTGAGCTAAGCCTTTCGGTGGAGGCAGATAAGAATGTCATAGAGCAGGTCAAGCAGAACGGCGGTAAGAAGGCTCTTGTTGCCGAGGATTCTGGCATTGTAAAGGATCTCCTTGTCTCTGTCCTCAAGAAGGGTGGTTTTGAGGTGATTAGCGTCAATAATGGCAAACAGGCTTATTCTTATGTTGAAGAGCTCAGTCAACAGGCCAAGAAGGAGAAGAAAAAACTGACTGACTATGTACAGGTCCTTGTAACAGATATAGAGATGCCGCAGATGGATGGGCACAGCCTTTGCAAGAAGATAAAGGATAACAAAGAGACGAAGACTCTGCCTGTTGTTCTCTTTTCTTCCCTCATCTATGAGGAGATAAAGAAGAAAGGCGAGCAGATCGGGGCTGATGCTCAGATAAGCAAACCGCAGATAGGCAACCTTCTGAATATAATTAACAATCTGTTGAAGAATGGAACTTAAAAAAATCTTTAATTCGCTGTTTGAACGATCTCATGAGGCGGTCTTATGGATAAGTGGCTACAGTATCATCTATTGCAACCGGAAGGCTTGCAGGCTCTTTGGTGCTAATAAGTCAGAGATAGAGGGAAGAGGTCCCTGGCAGATCTCTCCCAGGAAACAGGAAGACGGTGGAAGTTCTATAAAAAAGGCAAAAGAACTTATAGACAAAGCCAGGAAGAAATCTGTCTTTTTTGAATGGAAACACAAAGGTAAGAAAGGGGAATTCTTTACAGAGGTTACACTTAATCCGGTGAATATAGGTGGTAAGGATTTTGTCCAGGCGATCATGAGGGATATCACTGAAAGGAAAATCTCTGAGGAAAAGCTCAAGAATTCCGAGGAGATATTCAGGGCCTTAACTGAGAATTCTGAAGATATAATCATGCGTTTTGACAGGGATCTGAGGCATCTGTATGTGAACCCTGCCATGAAAATCAGGTTGGGTATGGATCCTGAGAAGATGATAGGTAAGACCCATGAAGAGCTAGGTTTTCCTCAGTATCTGGTGGATAAATGGCATAAAGCTCTCAGGAAAGTCTTCAGAACAGGTGAGATGAATCACATTGAATTCACCCTTCCTAACGGCCCTTCCTTTGACTGGATGCTTGCTCCTGAATTTGACAATAAAGGCACAGTGAAAGCAGTAATAACTTCTGCAAGGGATATCACCAAGAGGAAAAAGACAGAGAAAAAACTGAAGGAATCGGAAGAGAAATTCCGTATATTCACTGATTCTGCACCTGTGGCTCTTCTTATCCATAGGGGGGGCAATTGGCTCTATGCTAATTCGGAAGCCATAAAACTTCTTGGATACAACAGGGATGAGCTTCTGTCTATGCATTTTATAAGCATTGTTCATCCCGATTACAGGAATCTTGTATTGGGAAGGGCAAAATCCCGTGAGAAAGGCAGAGGGCCCAAGAATGAGTACGAGATAAAGGCTGTGACAAAGAAAGGAAAAGAAAGATGGGTGAACATGAGGGTCGAGAAGATAATATATGAAGGCCAACCCTCTTTAATGGTCTCGGCTATTGATATTACTGAAAGGAAAGAGGATGAGGAGAAGATAGAAAGGGCTAATGAATTTAACAAGGAGATTATAGATAAATCACCTTTCGGGATATATACGGTTAATAGCAATGGTGATGTTGATTACGTGAACAAAGAGATGCTCAAGATTGCCGGAGCACCCAAGAAAAAATTCATGGAGCTTAATATGCTTAAACTTCCAGGATATAAGAAAATCGGCCTGGATAAGAAGGTAAGGAATGGACTTGAGGGGAATTATTTCAAGGTCGGTCCTTTGGATTACACATCCTCTATTTCTGGTAAGAAGACCACGAGGATATTTACAGGCATACCTTTAAAAGGTAAGGAAGAGAATAAGCTAATGGTTATTGTTGATGATGTCACAGAGAGAAAGAAAGCAGAGATGAAATTGAAGAATTCGGAGGAGAAGTTCAGGATGTTCACTGAATCTGCCCCTGTACCTATACTTATCCACAGGCATGGTAATTGGTTGTATGCTAATAATGAGGCCTCAAGAGCATTGGGCTACAGTAAGAAAGAGCTTCTTTCGATGACTTTCATGGATGTGGTCCATCCGGACCATAAAGGGATGATACTCAAGAGAGCGAAAGCGAGAGAAAAAGGCGGTCAGCCCAAGAAAAGTTATGAGCTTAAGGTCCTGACAAAACAGGGGAAAGTCAAATGGTTCAATCTCAGGGTCGAGATCATAAATTATGCGGGAAAGCGTTCCTCATTGATCTCCGGTCAGGATATCACCGGTAAGAAAGAAGCCGAAGAGAAGCTAAGGAAAGAGAAAGAGAGGTATATGAACATTTTCAGGGAATATCAGGACCTTTACTTCGAAACAGATTTTGAAGGGGTTGTAAAGACAGTGAGTCCCTCTCTGAAGGATCTGGGTGGTTATGAACCCAGTGATGTTATCGGGAAGTCAGTTTTTTCTATATACAGGAATCCTTCTGACAGGAAACCTTTCATGGAGACTCTTAAGAAAGAAGGCAAGGTCAAGGGTTATGAGGTTCAGCTCTTGAAGAGTGACGGCGGGAAGATAGATGTTTCAATCAATGCTCATCTCGTATATGATAAGGATAAGAAACCAGTTAAGATAGCGGGTGTGATGAGGGATATAACTGAGAGGAAGAGATACGAGAATCAGCTCAAGGAAAAGGTCAAGATGCTCAATGATTTCAAGGATAATGCTGTTGAACAGATACTTGAGCTCCAGACGATAGAAGAAGAGAATAAGAAACTGAGAGAGGAATTAGGATTATGACTTCGGGCGAGCTCATATTAGAAGGGGGGAAATTCCTGATGGGCAATGTCACCCTGAATCCTATGATATACCTATTCGTGATATTGGCCCTCCTTGTTTATGCATACCTCTTCATGTCCATGGGAAAGAACATGGATAAAACTTCCTGGCTTTTCAGGTTGACGATATTGTCCTCTTTCATCATAATGATCCTCGATGTTTCTGGTTTATTTGACTCTAAAGTCATATGGATATGGTTCTTCTTTTTCATATTCCAGGTATTGATGAGCCTTAAGAAACCCGCCAGGTGGGTAAATTATCTTTATATACTTAATATTGTTGTCAGTTTTTTCAGTTATGATATCCTTGTTTATGGCCTCGTTGCGGTATATTCGTTGTTGCCGCTCTTGTTCTTCAGGGAAAAATCCAGAACTCTTGTCTTCATACTTCATTTCAACCTTTTCATGGCGCTTTTTATCTTCGGGAATAAGGTATTCTTTCCATTCCTCTCGCTGGATGCTCTTTATATGATATATCCTCTCTTCATCACCTTTTTCATCTCTAAGGCTCTCCTGGAAAAGAGGATAATAAAGGAGAACATGAACAGGATGCTGGCTTTTGTTGTATTGGCGATTCTTCTTATAATCTCCCTTTTTTTTGTCAATCTCATCAGGACATCCGATTCTGTGAGCAGGGAGATGGTGGTCAATGAGGTAGAGGGGGCCAGAAAGGTCTCTGAGATGATGGCAGAGGGCTGTGAGGGGTCATGTTATTATAGGGATTATAATGTCACAGCGGAATCTTCTGATAGAAGGATCAGTGAGAAGGCGTATCTTCATGACATGGATGGATACGGGAACAAGAAGCTGGAATATCATGATATTATCTCTGATAAGCATATTACTGTGACAAAGACCTTTTCCTTTTCAGATACTCTGAGAAGGCTCTGGATGTTCTCGTCTGTAATAATCCTCCTGATAATCGTTTTGGGTTATGTAGGTACAAGGCTTTTGTTCAGGTCTTTCAGGAAAAGAGTGAGAGAGAGGACGAAGGATCTTGAGCAGTTGAACAGGGAGCTTGAGTTGAATGTTGAGGAGAGGACAAAAGTATTGAATGATAAATCCAGGGAGTATGAGGAGCTTAACAGGAACCTTGAGAAACAGGTCCAGAAGAAGACGGAAGAACTTGAGAATAAGCTTAAGAAGGAGGAGAAGACATCCAAAGCGATGGTTTTCCTGCTTAAGAAGCAGAAAGAGGCTAGGAAGAAGATCCAGGACCAGACAAAAGAACTCTCCGAGAAGAATAAGGAACTAAGGAAAGCTCAGAAATCTCTTGAGGATGAAAAACAGAGTGTTGAGGAGAAAGTGAAGAAGAGGACCAGCGAAGTGAAGAAGCTTCTCAAGCTGAAGACGGATTTCATAAACCAGCTGAGTCATGACCTCAGGACCCCGCTAACACCACTTAATATCTTTCTGCCTATAGTCCGGAACAAGGTCAAGGATGAACAGTTGAAGAAGAACCTTGATGTGTGCATAAAGAATACGAAGTATCTGAAAGAGCTTGTTGTCAGGACACTTGATCTGTCTAGGTTGGATGCCGGTAAGGTTGAATTCAAGTTCCAGGATACGGATATGAAGGGGTTTATTGAAGCTATCGTTGAAGATTTCCAGGATTCTTTCAAGAAGAAAGGCATAACCATAATCAATAAAGTAAGCGGGAGTTATCCGGTCAGGATAGATACTGTGAGGATGAAGGAGGTCATAAACAACCTCATGACCAATGCTGCGAAGTATATGGGTGGAGAGGGTTCGATAACTATCAATGCCTATGAGAAGGGAGGGCATTATGTCTTCTCTTTCGCTGATACGGGTAAGGGTATGAATAAGAGAACTGCTGAGAAGATGTTCGATGAGTTTTATAAGGCTGATTCCTCAAGGCATGATCTCGGCAGTTACGGACTTGGTCTGGCAATAAGCAAAAAGTTGGTAGAGGGTCATAAGGGGAAGATCTGGGCCCGTAGTGACGGCCCCGGTAAAGGAAGCACTTTTTATTTTTCCATTCCGAAAAGATTAAATAATAAGACCACGAAGAATAAGATAAACGAATAAGGGTGATTGATGTGAAAAAGATACTTGTAGTGGATGATAACGAGGATATGCTCATGACTGTTGAGCAGGGGTTGAAATCTATAGCTGAAGACTACGAAATAACCACGGTCAACTCAGGACAGAAGGCTCTTGATAAACTTAAGAAGGATAAGTATGACCTTGTACTCCTGGATATAATGATGCCGGAGATGGATGGATGGAAAGTCGCGGCGAAGATAAAGGATGATGATAACATGTCTGATGTGCCGATAATCTTCCTGACCGGCAAGACGGATAATCTCAGCAAGGGTATGGGCTCGCTCACGGCAGAGGATTATATAGAGAAACCTTTCGAGCTGGAAGACCTTAAGAATAGGATAGATAAGGTGTTGTAAAATGGCTCTGAACAATCGTGAAAAGATGGATGTACTTCTCAATGTTGTCCTTGAAGTGGGTAGTCAGGCTACTTCTAAAGATTATATGGAGCATATAATCAAGCAGACCCTGGAGAAGGAAGAAGTTGAAGCTTTCAAATACATGTCTATTGAAGATGGTGAGAACGGAAAAGTGATGAAGGTCAGGGAGGATATTAACTCTCTGGATCAGGATAAGATAGCCGAGTCAGTGGATAAGATCATCAATACTATATCCAAACCATGTGCTCAAGGAAGCGGAGAGAATATATTCATGTTCCTGCTCAAGGGCTATCTCGGTAAATACCTGACGAAGATCTTCAAGGATATCGGAGTGAAGTCCATCTGACAATAACTTTATTAAATACTTCTTCTTCTGTTTTTTTTATGGTTTCAGAGAATCTGGGAGATACGATCCAGTGGCATATAAGGGCTCACGCTCATTCCTCAGTTGGTGCTTTAGGGTTGTTATGGACATATTTTGATCATTATGGCCTTAAAGAGAAGGCAGATAAGGTCAATGAAGCTATCGATCTTTTCAATGGATTTTCTGAGACTGATGATATAGAGGGCCATTATAATGAACTCTCTGAATCGGTAGATGAGATAGAGGTCATGATAAAGGATGCTTCTCTGGAGGGATCCAAGGAAAAGGAGATGTTGTCTGTTCTCTCCGGCGTGAAGGATAATCTGGAAAGGATAAAGGCAATCATGGATAATCCTTCATACTCTGAGGTCTTCAGTATAAGTGATATTGTGCTATCAGCTCTTGTACAGGTCTCCAAGAAGTATCCCGGAACCCTTTATGGGGACATCATCGGTGGAGATGATGGTAAAGTCAAGGTAGAGGCATCTATACCTGATGATAGGATAAAAGTACCCGGGTATAAAGTAGACCTTATGTTCTATAATCTCATAGTCAATGCGGTCGAGGCTTCTTCCTCCGTGATAAGGATCGATCTGGAGGTCGATGAAGATGTTGTTGTCTTCGGGGTCTCGGATGATGGCAAGGGTTTGACTGATGCTAATATTGAGAAGATAAATTCCTCGAAGCCCTTTACAACTAAGGAAGGCGGTCATGGTAAGGGTCTCCAGATAGTCAGGGAAGTGATTGATGAATTAGATGGGGAGATAAACGTGAGAAAGGAAAAAGGTATGGTCAAATTCAGTGGATTTTTCAGGGTGGTAGAATGAAATCGTGTGGAATGTGTGATATGGATATGGAACCCAATGAGCATCCTAAAGGGCTTGTTGTTGCAGAGGAAATCTTCATCTGCGAGGAATGTGCTAAGAAGGATAATCAGTTCCTGATAAATTTCGCGAAGGAGAAAGGAGGCAATATGAGGCCGATTATGCTCTATCTTATGGAGAAGGATAAAAAATGATAAGAGAATACAAAGTAAGCTGTGATTGCGGTCTTTCTGCAGATGTTTTCTATGGCAGGAAGTCCAAGAAAGAGATATATGAGGTTCTTTCCTGTAATGCATGCAGGAACCTATTCAGTGTATCTGTAAATGATGGGAGGGAATGTCCTTCCTGTGGCGGAGGGGACCTTTTGATTTATCTTCCTGACAAATCTGAGAGCACAAGGTTCTATGACAGGATGAAGGAGCAGGGCCTTCTTTCAGAGGAGAAGTATAAACAGATAAAAGAATATTGGGATAAGCTGGAGGATAAGAAGTGCCCCTCCTGTGGGAAAGACACTTTAAAGTGGGAGGTTAAGACCTCCTCTTAGCTCTTTTGTTCCTGAAACCTTTCTTATTCTTCTTCTGGTTGTCTTCCCTTGGGAGCTCAGCCATCTTAAGGTAAGGTCTCTTCCTCAATTCTATATTGAAATCATAGTCCGACAGGACTCTCTGGAAATTCTCGTGGTCTCTCTCCGAAAGAATATTAACGACCATACCGCTCTTCCCGGCTCTTGCCGTTCTACCTATCCTGTGCACATATTGCTTACTTTCATTCGGTATGTCGTAGTTGTATATGTGCGAGACTTCCGGTATGTCAAGACCTCTTGCGGCTACATCCGTACATACCAGGACTAAAGCCTTGTTGGAATTGAATTTCTCCATCACCTGGTCTCTCTTTGCCTGTGATAGCCCTCCATGGATGCCTATGGCATCAATCTTATGTTTATTCAGCCCTTTAGCCACAAGGTCTGTCATCTTCCTTGAATTGCAGAAGACCATCACCAGACCTGATTTCTCTTTCTCCAGTAGATGAAGGAGAAGTGAGAATTTAAGTTTTCCTGGCGTATCATAATAAACCTGCGGCAGTTTGGAAGGGTCGACATAACTTGAGTTGTTTATGTTCTCGGGATCGTCCATGAACTTTTTCGAGAGCTCCTCGATCTCTGGCGGGATAGTCGCTGAGAATAGCAGGGTCTGCCTCTCTTTCGGGCATTGTTTAAGTATAGATGTTACATCATCAAGGAAACCCATATCCAGCATCCTGTCTGCCTCATCCAATACCGCGTGCTTTACCTTGTCAAGCTTCAGCGTTCCCTGTCTCAGATGGTCGAGTATTCTTCCGGGTGTTCCGACTATGATGTCTGAATCCTTGAAGGCTTCCTTCTGAGGTCCGTAGGAGACTCCACCGTATATAGGATAAACTTTCAGGTTCCTGTTCTTCGAATAATCGTTCAGGTCTGAGTTTATCTGGTTGGCCAGCTCTCTTGTCGGTGCGAGTATCAGGGCCTGGATGCCTTCTCCTTTGTTGATATTCTGGATGATCCCTGAACCGAAAGCGAATGTCTTCCCGGAGCCCGTAGCGCTCTGGACTATGACATCTTTCCCTTCTATCACTTTGGGTATTGACTTTTCCTGTACTTTTGTAGGCTCTTCAAAGCCTATTTCCTTTATAGATTCAAGTATCTGAGAATCTATTCCTAATTCTTCAAATTTCATTTTCTGACAAATCAAGAAAAAGTATCACTGTGATCTTTTTCTTTCTCTCCTGTGTTAATATTATTATGGTTTTTCTCTGGCTTTTTAAATGTTTGGGTCATGCTTTATAACTGTGCAATAATTATGGTTCAGCAGACTCTACAATCCTGTCCGCAACACATTTAAGTCAGTAAATCCATTGTATCTTTATGGCCCGATATCCTAATCTATCAGATACGCCGGATCGATTCAGGCATGGCCAGAAACTCTGCCGGAATTGTGAAAATCCCGTGGCTAAAGGCAGGAGACATTACTGTTCAAAAAGATGCATGGAAGAGTTTACAAAGAATCATGTATGGTCTTTTGTAAGAAGGGATGTTCTCAGGAGGGATAAGTACAGATGCAGTATCTGTAAGAAACGTTTCCGGAAAAGGGAACTTGATGTTGATCACATAATCCCTGTTCACATGGGCGGACAGCTTTTTGATAAGGAGAACCTCCGTACGCTCTGCAGGGGCTGCCATAAGGCTAAGAGCAGGCTGGACAGGGAATGTAGCGAGTAAGAAGAAGTGTGTTTTATGGACTTTTATCCAGAGAATTATTGTGTGGACAGACCTAAGATATACGATAGGTGAAACCGCTAATTCTGATCGGGCGGGTAAATGATTTTTAAGAAATCAGAAAGTAGCCCCGCCCGGATTCGAACCGAGGTCTGCGGATCCAGAGTCCACAATGATTGGCCACTACACCACGGGGCTATCAAAGCATTCCCTGAGAGCCCTGTTTCTTTTAAATATTTTTCTATAATCTGGCTTTGCAATGGTTTTCAGAGCCAATCAAAAGATTAATAAAGACTGATGGCTTTTACTGACCTGATCAGAATGGAAAGACAGGACCTTCGTAATATGCTCCTCGCGATAGCCCTTATCATGGGTTTCATTTTCATAGTCTCGTTCTCAATCTACGTCATCAAGGAGAATTATGGTTATCACGGAGCATCGTGCGGCTGTAGCTTGTCCATACCCATCTTTATAGCCCTCCTGGCTTCCCTGGGGGTTTTTGTAGGCATACTTACCTATTATTTCCTCTCGAAATCCTTCTCTCAGGAAAAAGAGAAATTGTTCGGCGATGTTGAGAAGACCCTGGACTTCCTTGATAAGGAAGAAAAAGATATAGTCCAGGTCTTAGTAAAGAATAAAGGCGATATGACACAGAATATACTGAATAAGAAGCTCGATATGGATCCGGTCAAGATCCACAGGAGACTACAGAACCTCGAATCAAAAGGGGTCATTCATAAGGAAAAGAAAGGGATGACCAATAAGATAACCCTTAAGGATGAATTCAGGGAGCTTTTCACTAGATGAAACGATTTTCAGCGTTTATTTCATTTTTTGAAAGAAACATTTAAAAACCATTTCGGGTTCTTCATTGTCTATAGAAAATTGAGGCAATATTGGTGACTTATAAGATGGACAAGAAGACACTGGTTATATTCATATTCACACTGATAGCGCTGCTTTCTGTAGGGGGAGCATTGGCGCAGGAACAACAGGATCCTGAAGTTACTGTCTATTTCTTCTGGGGCGAAGGCTGTCCCCACTGTGCTAAGGAAAAGCCTTTCCTTGAAGAGCTGGATGAGGAATATCCCGAATTGGAAGTCAGGATGTTCGAGACCTATGAGCATTCAGAGAATGTGAAGCTGTTCCGGGAAGCAGCCGATGTTCATGGTATAGAGGCCCGTGGTGTCCCTACGACTTTCATTGGTGAAGAGCATTGGGTGGGATACAGTGAAGAAACCGGCGAGAAGATAGAAACCCACATACAAGAATGCATCGATGAAGGCTGTGAAGATCCGCTTGCCGATGTGGGCTTGGGAGGAGAGGTCAGCGAGGAGATTGAAAATGATGAGGAAAACGATTCGGACCTATGCGCTCATCTCTTTGTCAAGGATGGATGCCCTCAATGTGAGAGTATAAAGGATTATGTCAATGAAACCGAACAGGATCATGATATAGATATAAACGTATATGAGATCAGCTCAGGACAGGATAAGCAGATATATCAGGCTTTCAAGGATAAATACAGTCTCGAGACAGCGTCTTATCCGGTCGTGTTCATAGGGGATAAGTATTTCGTAGGTGAATCATCCATAAGGGATAATATCGTGGATGAGATAGAGTATTGTCAGGAGAATTCATGTTCCTGTCCTTTGGAAAAGATAGAGGGCACCACACCTTATCTCCCCAGTTCAGGCGATGTCACATCAGAGAAACAGGAAATTATCTCTCTTCCTCTTGTCGGGGAAGTGAACCTTTCTCTTATGCCCACTTATGTCACAACTTCCATCATAGCTTTCATCGACGGCTTTAACCCATGCTCGTTGTGGTTGATAACCTTCCTTCTAGGCATAGTAATATATTCAAACTCGAGGAAGAAGATCCTTACAGTCGGAGGGACTTTCTTATTGGTCACTGGTACGGCTTATGCATTGTTCATGGCCGGATTATTGAATGTCTTCCTTTATGTAGGTTATATGTCAATCATACAGATAGTGGTGGCGATACTGGCTTTCATCTTCGCCTTAGTGAACATAAAAGATTATTTCTGGTATAAGAAAGGGATATCCTTCACGATTCCTGATAAATATAAACCAAAGATATTCAGGAATATGCGGGAGGTGATGAAGAGTAACAAGTCTCTGACTGCTACTGTCATAGGCACGGCAATACTGGCTCTCGGTGTCGTCCTTGTAGAGCTTCCATGTACAGCTGGTTTTCCATTGATATGGACCAACATGATGGCCCAGCAGGGGATACAGGGATTTGCTTTCTTCATGCATCTGCTCCTCTACATGGTGATTTATCTTTCCATAGAGATAGTGATAATAATAGCTGCTCTGGTGACCATGAAATCTGCTAAATTTGAGGAGAAGCATGGAAGGATATTGAAGCTTATAGGGGGGATGATCATGCTTGCTCTGGGTTTTGTGATGCTCATAAATCCAGATCTGATGAACAGCATAGGGAATACTCTTATGATATTCGGCGGAGCTATCGTGGCATCATTCCTGTTGATATTCATACACAGGAAACTGCTCCCCAAGTTCGGCATTAAGATAGGCTCAGAGAAACTGGAGGATGATAAGAATGACAGATGAATTTCCCGGGAACCTGAAATATAATAAGGATAATTCGTGGGTGAAAGTGGAAGGTGATACAGCAACGATAGGTGTGGTATCAAAGGCAGCTGAGAATGCGCAGGAATTCGCTTTCATAAAACTGCCCGAGAAGGGTAAGAAGATAAAGCAAGGGGATACTTATGTCTCTTTGGAGGCAGTCAAATGGTCGGGCCATCTCTCAAGCCCTGTAACGGGAGAGGTGGTAGAAGTGAATGATCCTCTCTTTGATGATCCGTCGAAGATAAACAATGACCCTTATGGAGAATGGATCATGAAGGTCAGGATGGATGATCCCAGGGAAACTGATAGTCTGATGGACGCTGAAGAAGCTAAAAAGAAATACTGAGGTTGAAGAATGAATTATGGCTTCTGAACTCCCTGGTTGGATCAGGATAGGTTCTTATGATAAGGAAGAATATCTTAAGACCAAAGATGTTATAGACAGGAATGGTCTGGTCACAGTATGTAAGGAAGCTGACTGTCCGAACAGGTATGAATGTTTCTCAAGGAAGACGGCGACTTTCATGATCTTGGGGGAGATATGTACAAGGAACTGCCGTTACTGCAATATCAAGAGCGGGAAACCTAAAGATGTTGATAAGGATGAACCAGAAAGGGTCGCTGATGCAGTAAGAAAACTGGGTCTTAAGTATGCAGTCATAACCTGTGTGACAAGGGACGACCTTGAGGATGGTGGAGCTGAACATTTTGTTAAGACACTGGATGCAATAAGGAAGAATGTTCCTGACTGTAAGATAGAACTATTGATCTCTGACCTCAAGGGGAACTGGAAAGCTCTTAAGAGGATAGTTGATTCAAAGCCCGATGTGATAAACCATAATATAGAGGTTGATAAGGGATTATTCCCTTTTATGAGGCCGGAGGGAGATTATGGCATATCTCTTGAATTGTTAAGGAAGGTTAAGGAGTTTGACCCTTCCATATTCACTAAATCGGGATTCATGCTCGGTTTAGGAGAGAAAGATGTAAGGAAGACATTGAGAGATCTTAAGTACGCCGGTTGTGATATAATTACCGTGGGCCAGTATCTTCAGCCGAGCAGAGAGAATACTGAAGTCAAGAAGTATTATACTCCTGAAGAGTTCAGGGAGATAAAAGAAAAGGCTGAAAAGATGGGTTTCAAGAAGGTAGTTTCAGGGCCTCTGGTGAGGAGCTCTTATAAGGCAAGTGAATGCATATGAGATGGAGGATAATAAAGGATATTGAAACTGAAGGTGCTATGCAGATGGCTGTGGACGAGGCTATCATGACAGCAAGGATCAAAGGTATTGTACCTGATACTTTAAGATTCTTCACATGGAAGCCTCCATGCCTTACAGTCGGTTTTTTCCAGAGTCTTGAGAAAGAGGTTAATCTTGGGGAAGCTAAAGAGCAGGGCGTTGATGTTGTCAGGAGATACACAGGAGGAGGGGCTGTTCTTCATGATAAGGAATTGACGTATTCTCTCGCTGTATCTGAGAAGGATGTTCCTTCCGATATAATCGAGTCTTATAAGTTCATCTGTGATGCTTTGATCAAAGGCTTCAGAAGGTTGGGGATAAATGGCGAGTTTACCGGAATAAACGATATTGTTTCTGACGGAAAAAAGATATCCGGAAATGCCCAGACTAGGAAACAGGGAGTTGTGCTCCAGCATGGTACGATACTTCTGGATGTTGATGTGGAGAGGATGTTTTCCCTGCTCAAGGTTTCTGATGAGAAGACAAGGGATAAGATGATAGATAAGGTTAAGGAGAGGGTTACATCTCTTAAACAGGAACTCGGGAAGGAAGCTGATATTGAAGATGTTAAAGCTTCATTATTGAAAGGATTTGATGATACATTCGATATAAACTTTGAGGAAGAAGAGTTGACGGATTACGAAAGGAAGCTTGCGGAAAGTTTATACAGGGAGAAATATTCAACAGAAGAGTGGAACCGATCAAGATGAGAAAAGAAGTCGTTCATAAAGTTCCGGATGGTAAACTGCTAAGGGTCGAGGCGGATCTGGATACCGATGAAATAAAATCTATTGTCATAACGGGCGATTTTTTCATACATCCTGAAGCTGCTCTGCATAAGATTGAAAATTCGCTTGAGAATGTGAAGGTAGATGATGCAGAAGGGATTCTCAATAGATTGGTTGATGATGAAGGCATAAGGCTGATAGGTTTTTCTGTTTCAGATATTGCAACTGCATTAAGGAGAATAAAACATGAAAAATAATGTTTTTATTATCGGTACAATTGTTATATTGATGTCTTTATCAGGCTGTGCTCAGTCAGGAAAAGTTACTGGTGAAAGCCCCAAAGAAGAGATAATCTTTGGCCATTGTCCTACTATGTCGGTTATTGCTGAGAATATAGCCTCTGAAAATGAACGTTTGTCTTTGAAAAGATATCCTCATACGAGTGCTGCTCTATCTGCTCTTAACAAAGGTGAGGTCGATATAGCTCTTGTAGGAAGGGTAGCAAAGGATAATGAACTTGGTAATGCAGTTGAGAGGAGATTAAGAGAAGGTCTTACTTTGGTCGGTGATGAGAAAAGGTTCATCTCTTTGAGAAATCTTGAAGAAACTGAAGTTCACACGGCCGTAAGTAAGGATAAAGTAGAAGAATATCTTCCAGAAAGAACTGAAGTCGTATATCATGATTCTACAGCAAAGGCTATAGAAGATGGTGATGTTGTTCTTCTGGATTGGGTTGATTATACTGATGATTTTGGGCTCGTAATTCCTGTTGATAATAATATGAACAAGATTGAGAGGTTCAGGATCCCTGTGTTGTATAGTTATGATGATAAAATTATAGAAACTTTGGATATCTGATTATTGGATTTTCTCAAGGTCTTTCCAATCGAAAAATTTAAATACAAATTGACGTATGCCAATATCTCAATGAAAAGAAACCTTACTTTGTTCAAGGCCTTATCGGATCCAACACGTTATAAGATCCTTGAGCTTCTCCTGGAAGGAGAGAGATGCGTCTGTGAGATCTTCCCCTATGTGGAAAGGACCCAGTCTACAGTATCCCTTCAATTAGGTAAGCTAGAGGATCTTGGCATAGTCGGGTCGAGGAGAGAGGGCAAGAGGATCTACTACAGTCTCAGGGATAAGAAAGTCTATGAACTCTTCAGGGCCGTTGGTGTGGAGAGAAGCGATGTTCCGAAGAAGGAGAATTGTTGTGTGAATGAAGATGGATGAACATAAGAAGAAGATAAAGGAGAATTATGCGAATGCGTCCCGTGGTTGTGGGTGTTCTTGCAGTTGTGGCCAGAGTGTTGAGGAACATGCAAAAACGATAGGTTACTCAGATGATGATATAAAAGAGTCTCCTGAAGCGAATCTCGGTCTCGGCTGCGGTAATCCCACTGCTCACGGGGAGATCACGAAAGATATGACAGTTCTTGACTTAGGTTCAGGGGGCGGATTTGATTGTCTTCTCGCTGCCCGTAAAGCAAAGAAAGTCATCGGCATTGACATGACTGATGAGATGATAGAGAAAGCCAGAGAAAATGCAAATAAGAACGGTTATGATAATGTCGAGTTCAGGAAAGGAGAGATAGAGAACCTTCCATTGGAGGATGATTCTGTGGATCTTATAATAAGCAATTGTGTGATCAATCTTTCAAATGATAAGGCAAAGGTCCTGAAGGAAGCTAACAGAGTTCTCAGGGAGAATGGCTCATTTTTTGTCTCCGATATGGTGCTTCTGGAGGAGCTTTCAGAGGAACAGAGGAATGATCCAGATCTTATAACTGGCTGTGTGGGCAATGCGGTGATGCGTGACGAATTCCTTTCATTGGTTAAGGAGGCGGGCTTTGCGATAGAGTCAGTCTCTGATGATAAGGATATAAGCGAGAAACAATACAATGGATTACCGGTTGAAAGCATAAAAATAACTGCAAGGAGGGATGAACAATGAAGATAGAGATACTGGGAAGCGGTTGTCCGAACTGCAAGAAACTGGAAGCTAATGCAAGGAAAGCTATTGAAGAGACAGGCAAAGAAGCAGAATTTATGAAGGTAACTGATGTGAACGAGATAGTCGATTATGGTGTCATGTCAACGCCGGCTATTGCTATAGATGGTGAAGTGAAGAGTTACGGTAAAGTAAACACGGTTGAAGAGATAAAACAGTGGCTTTAAAATGGAAAGGAAAGAATGGAATAAGCTGGCTGGGATAGTTGCAGTCTTTGCAATATTCTACTTCATTCCGCATAAGAGCGACTGGTTCACCAATTCGATAGTTTCAGGGGCTCAGTTGTTGGGTGAGTATGCTAAAGAGCATGTCCTCACATGTCTTGTGCCTGCTCTCTTTATCGCTGGTGCTATAGCTGTATTGGTGGGTAAGGATAAGGTCCTTAAGTATCTCGGCGCTAAAGCTAAGAAACATGTATCTTATGCTATTGCCTCTGTATCAGGTGCTGTCCTTGCAGTATGTTCATGTACGGTCCTTCCTATCTTCGCCGGTATAAGGAAGAGGGGAGCAGGCCTGGGTCCGGCGATAACATTCTTATTCTCGGGCCCTGCGATAAACATAGCTGCGATATTCCTTACCCTGAGTGTTCTTGGATATGAGATAGGGCTGGCACGTATATTGTTTGCGATCCCTCTGTCAATACTGGTCGGTCTTACTATGACTTTCATATTCAGGGAGAAGACCGATAAGAAAGGATTGTTAATGCAAAGTGATTCAAAGAAAGAGGTTTCTAATCTTACGATGGGCATATTCTTCGCTCTTCTGGTTGGTATTCTTATAGTCAATGGCCTTCAGATAGGCCAGATGATAAAGTATGTTCTGATGGGCATCATGGCTCTGGGTGTTGTATTATTGGCAATCTTCAGGTTCACGAAAGAACTGAGGAACCAGTGGCTGGGTGAGACATGGAACTTCTCGAAGCTTATACTTCCTCTGCTTTTCATAGGGGTTTTTGTTGCAGGCTTCATCATGCCTCTCCTGCCCGAAACAGTTATACAGAACATAGTCGGTCAGAACACTTTACTTGGCAATCTTGTGGGTTCTGTCTTCGGTGCATTCATGTACTTCTCTACATTGACTGAGATACCCATACTGCAGGCGCTTATGGCTAAAGGGATGCATTCCGGTCCTGCTCTGGCTCTGCTGCTGGCCGGTCCTTCGTTAAGCCTTCCCAACATGCTCGTAGTCAGAGGTGTGCTTGGGAACAAGAAAACAGCGGTGTATGTTGGATTGGTGATAGTTTATTCAACCATTGCAGGGCTTATTTTCGGAGGGATAGTATGAGAAAGATCTTTTTTATTTTTGTATTCCTATTGATAGCAGGCTGTACAGGCAATGCAGAACAGGTAGATAATACAGGCAATGCAGTGGATGATACTTCTGAAAGAACGGTCAATATAGATAAACTTGAGGTGTATCATTTTCATGGGGATAATCAGTGCCAATCATGCATAACCCTTGGTGATTATGCTGAGGAGACTGTTAATACATATTTCAGTGATGAACTGGATGAGGGGACTATTGTATTCGATCACATAAATGGTCAAAAACCTGAGAACAGGGAATTAGCAAGAAAATACGGTGCAACCGGCTCATCACTTTGGCTTGGTGTGTATGATGATGGTTCTTTCAAAGCCGAGCAGAACAAGAAAGTATGGTATAAGCTCCAGGATAAGCAGGAGTACATGGATTATCTTAAGGGTGTGATAGAGAAGAAACTCGCAGGGGAATGATCCAGAGGATTAGCGACTCTGCCAGCATATTGTCCTGATTCCTGATCCTGTTGATGCTTGGTATCCGGAAGCACAAAATCCTGGAAAAGGTGGTAATGATGAACGATGAAGTCATAAGGTTAGCAGAGGAGTTCGCTGAAGAGATCGCTGAGAGCACTGAATATAAAGACTACAAGGCGGCGGATAAGGCATTCAAGGATAATCAGGATTCGATTGATCTGATGAATGAATTCAATCAGAAAAGGGAAGAGATAAAATACGATGGCGTCTCTGAAAGCAAAAAGATAGAGATCGAAAAGATCCAGAAGAGGATAAGGGGTGACAAGACAATTCAAAACTTTTTGAGGGCCCAGGACAGATTTGTGAAACTTTTAAGGGAGACAAACAATATAATAAGTGAAGAGATCGATTCGCCATTTGCATATTCAAAAGGAGGTGGTGGTTGTGGTTGTGGATAAGCATCCGGTCATAGGAAAAGCAGAAGAACTTGCTAAGGCTATAAAGAAGACGGATATTGAAGACCCGTTGGAGTTCAGTTCTCTTATAGTCGAATGTAATCAGATCATTGAAAGCAGAGTTGGCATAGATTACGGAAAGATCTGCGCAGGACAGAGTAAAAGTGGTGGCTGTTGTAAATAAAGGCGATAATAAATGGATATAATGTCTTTCATGGAAGCGATGGGTAACAGTGATATAGGCATAATTGCAGCGTTCTTCATAGGGCTCATGACAGCGATAAGTCCGTGTCCTCTGGCAACAAATATAACAGCTGTCGCGTATGCCTCGAAGAGGATAAATAACAGCAGGCATACTTTATGGGTGGGTTTCCTTTATACATTAGGCAGGATGTTCACATATACTTTGCTTGCATCTCTTATAGTGTGGTTCGGCCTTAATGCCCAGAATGTATCTTTTTTTCTTCAGGAATATGGTGAGAAGATTCTCGGTCCTCTCCTGGTCATAATAGGTGTTGTGATGCTTGATATTCTGAAACTGAATTTTCTCAGCGGGAGCGGCAGGATGAACAGGTTGAAGGAAAGGCTTGCGGAGAAAGGTTTTTTGGGCAGTTTTTTGCTTGGTGTTATATTCGCTCTGGCATTCTGCCCTTTCAGTGCGGTGCTCTTCTTTGGCATGCTTATACCTATAGCTATCAATGCAGGTGATGGTTTATTGATTCCTTCGGTCTTTGCCTTCGCCACAGGCCTTCCTGTGATAATATTCTCGTTCATACTTGTCTATGGTGTATCAAAGATGGGTAATATAATGAACAGGGTGCAGGCTTTCGAGAAGTGGATGAGATACATAGTTGCAGTTGTATTCATCTTAGCTGGCATTTATTATATATTCAGTTTTTTGTTATGAACGGGAAAATTATCTTAATTCTCTATCCTGTGGTTGATAGAGTGGTATTTTTACAGAAAATATTTAAACTTCTATTGAAAAGTATTCGGCATGAATTATTCAAAGCTCCTCAAACGTTCGCTCAGGGAAAAGGGTTCGGGTCTGAGCAGACATGTCCATAAGATAAACGATGACCTAATCGCAAAGATTGATAAGAAGAAGATCATCAGGAAGGAGAAGAGGATAAATAATATATTGAGAAAACATGGGATACATGCACCTAAGATTCGTAAGACAAAGACAGGCTTGTTCTCAAGCAAAGGCTGGATGGTGATGGATTACATACCCGGGGAATTCGTTTCAAACACTAATGAACTGAAGGAGATCTTCCTTAAGATACTTGAGCTTGGTATAATCCCTATAGATGGAGGGGATGAGGGTAATATAATCAAGTATAAGGGGAGGTATTATCTTATTGATTATGAATTCTGGATAATCGGGAACATGAAGAATAGGGAATTCCGCGGTCTCATTGAAAGGTATAAGGAGAATGTAAGATCTGGGAAGTTCTTCAGGGAGTATGATGGTCTATCGGCAAGAGACATGAAAGGGTTGATAAAGAACCAAGAAAGGTTCAGGAAAAAACGTGCGGCCTAGTCTGTCTTAAAGGGTTTCCAGAAACTATAAATAGGTGATATGATCAATGGGCTTTATGAGGAGATTGGTCGCTGAAGGATACAACAAAGGGAACTATGATGAAGTTTATGGAAGGAAGGATGATGTTCCGGGATCTTTCCAGAAGCTCATGTGTGATGAACTTATCGCAAGGACTACTGGTAATTTCAGTATACTTGGCCTCGGTTGCGGTACAGGTCTGCCTTTTGATGCTTATTTTACCAATAAAGGATTCTCTGTCACCGGTCTGGATATATCTGAGAAGCATATAAGGAAAGCCAGGAAGAATGTGAGTTCTGCAGAATTTATCTTAGGGGATTTCTTCAGCAAGAAAATCAAGGGAAAGTTCGATGCGATAGTCTCTTTCTATTCAATATTCCACATTCCTAGAGAAGAGCATAAGAGCTTATTCAGGCATATGCATTCTTTACTGAAGAAAAATGGCTATATACTCATAACTCTTGGTGCGGAGTCTATGAAATGTGATGTCTCCGAGGATTTTGCAGGTTCTCGCATGGCCTGGAGTTCATACTCTGTTCAGTGGAACAAGAAACTCATCAGGGAGGCTGGTTTTGAGTTGATAATGGCAGTAGAGGATCACAGGGAAGAGAGTCATCTTTGGATACTGGCCAGGAAGAAATGAACCTTATCGGGAAAGTTTTAAAAAAGGGAAGTTAATCCTAATGTTTATGGATTTTACAGATTTCAAGAGTGAAAAATTGCTGAAAACGTTCAGGGGGATCTTCAACATACTCGTTATCCTTCTGATAGTGGGTCTCTTATTGATAATCTCGAGAGAGCTCTATAGTCTATTCATGCATATATTCTCTGCAGAGATCGATGTGATAATAAACAGCATACTTTTCCTCTTCATACTGATCGAGATATTCACTATACTTACGAGTTATCTCAGGTTTGGC
>JBNJDG010000006.1:0-53340 GCA_051819665.1 Nanobdellota archaeon | reverse complement strand
CCTGTTGGCCCTGCGGAGAAAGATCATCTGCTATCCTGTCCTGACCGCCAGATTGCTGACTTCCACTACCTGCGGGAGGCTTTGGAGGCTGAGGCATACCCTGGCCACCAGATTGCTGACTTCCACTACCTGCGGGAGGCTTCGGGGGCTGAGGCATACTGCCCTGGCCACCAGGCTGTTGGCTTCCGCTACCTGCGGGAGGCTTTGGAGGCTGAGGCATACTGCCCTGGCCACCGGGCTGTTGGCTTCCACTACCTGCGGGGGGCTTCGGAGGCTGAGGCATACCCTGGCCGCCGGAACCATCCTTGCCCGGAAAATGGATAGAGGAATCCTTTTCTCCATTCGAAGAACCTGATTTCTTTTTCTTTAAAAAGCTGAAAAAACCCATGTAACCACCATATTCTATTTCTATAATCTAATCACTATATGAGGCAGTATAAAAAGTTTTATTAGTATTAAATAATAAGAACAACACAAAACTTATTAACACAAAAGAGGATAAATAAGAACATGAGAAAGAAAGGAGTAATAGGTATCGGCACCCTGATAGTGTTCATATCCGGAATACTTGCGGCATCAATAGGAGCAGGCGTCATACTCCATACTCAAAGGTCCCTGCAGAGTGATGCACTCAGTACAGGCAGAGAAGCCAGAGAAGCCATCGGCATGGATCTCAAACTCGAAAGAGTGAAGGGGGAAGTATCGAAGAAAGCCATAGAAGAACTGAGCCTTCTTGTGAAAGTCGGGCCGAGCAGCCGGTCACTCAAACTGGAAGACCTCATGATCGCAGTCCATTCCCCCAGAACCAGTACCACCCTTAGTTACAGTGAAGACAGGTATTTCACAAATAAGGACAGAGAATTAAAGGGAGAAATAAACCATTCCGAGAAACCCCTGTTGACGGATCTTGACGGAGATCTGGAAGAGGATTCTGTAAGGGTGAAGAACGATACAAGACTGAGATTCAATCTGAGCGAGAAAGGTCTTGTGGATGTAGAGATTCCGAGGATAAATGAAACAGGAGTCTCTATAAACGATGTATTCAGCATCGAGAAAGACGGAACCCGGTTCGGAAAGATGAATATATCCGGATCAACAGAGGAAGCGCATATCCTCAAAGGCATGGAGACAACCATACTGCCGAAAAAAAAGGGAGAAGGCATATATAATGTCGAATATGCAATGGAATCGGATAATCAGGAAGAAGGATACCTGAAGCACGGAGATATGATCAAGATACACCTTGAAACGGAGGATAGGATCCCGGAAGCAGATTATATTAAGCTCACCTTCTACACACCCGAAGGGAAACCGCTGACGAAAAGGACCAATATTCCTCCGCTGACGAGCAAAATGGTTACACTCTTCCCATAAAAACTCCGGAGATAAGGGCAAACAATTAATAAATGATTATTATACATCCATAGATATGGTATTAATATATCTCTCACCCGCTGCAAAAGGCACCACATTTATACCCTATCTCATCATGGGGATATTTCTGCTCATAACAGTAATAAGCATAACAAGCCAAACTCCCCAGAAGCCCGATAAAAAAAGCAAGAAAAGGAAACAAAGACATTCTGACAATAGTGCCTAAAATAAAGAGGAGAACCAATGTTACTATGGAAAAGTTTATATAAACCTGTATCAAATCTCACTTTATGGCGGGAGCTAATAAACCTATATTATTCTATAGCGAGAGGAAAGTCGCACTTGAAGTAGACCTCACTTCCGGTGAATTTTCCCTTCCTGAAACAGAAGGAGAACCACAATACCCCGGAATAGAGATAGAAGACTACCATGAATCCCCTCACTTCTACCTGATAAGCTACTGGGAGGGAAACCTGAAAGCAAGGGATGGGTTCAAGAGAGTCATCTGGCTGCCCGTGACTGAAGCCGAAAAGAAGACAAAGGACGAAAGTCTCACTTTCCTTAAAGAAAACTACAGGGAGATAATCTCTCCGAAAGGCCACAGCATAGGCATAGCAACGAAAGAAGAATGCAGACAGTATGATCTGAACAGGAAGAAGGTCTACCCTGTAATCAAGGGAAAAGACGGAAAGATACTCGTAGAAGATAAGGAGAACTCACTTTCGGGAGAAGTATTCCTGGGAGAAAGCCCACTGGAGAGTGCATACAGGCTCCTGAAAGAAAAAGGGACCCTTTCCGAGATGAGTATAGTCAATAAGAACAACAAAAAGAACACGATAACAACCGGTTATATAGAAGAAACTCTCACTTTCATTAATAAAAACAACCTGGATTTTCTTGATAAAGAGGAATTCCTTGAACTTGACCTCCCGGATGAGGTAAAAGATCACGTGAAAAGAACGATAAAATGAAAAGAAAGGGAGAAAGAGCAAAAAAAGCAGTACTTGTAACAGGCACACCTGGAACCGGAAAATCCACCCTGGCAAAAAAACTCTCACTTTCGTTTAAAAAAAAGCTGATAAACCTCACTGATTTCGCCCGAAAACATGATCTCTTCGAAAGATATGACAGAGAAAGAGACACATATGAAGTAGATACAGAGAAACTGGCAAAAATACTTAAAGAAGAGATCGCAAAAAGTGAGGACACTATCCTGATAGAAGGACACCTGGCACATTATCTCCCTGAAGAGATGAGCCCGGCCTGTATTGTTTGCAGGACCGAACTTAAACAATTGAAAGAGAGACTCACCAAAAGAGGATACAGCCAGGAAAAAGTAAGGGAGAACCTTGATTCAGAGATTTTCGAGACGATCCTCACTGAAGCAAGAGAAAACGGACATAAGATAATAGAGATAGACACTACCGGCAAACCAGAAGAAACTCTGGAAAAAGCAAAGGAAAGGCTAAAGGCCCTCATATAAGCTTCTCAGGGCATGTGATATATGCCTGATTGTATGAATTTCCGAAATCAGACCAAAAATCAGGAATTCTTTCAGCTAAAATGAAAAATATACGAAATAAGGACAACTGAGGACATGTCCCTGACTTGTCCCCAGATGTCCCTTAATGTCCTCAGATGTCCTCAAAATTAGGGACATGAGGACATGTCCTCAAGGACAGGACAAGTCATTAAAACCAAAAGAACGGAAGTATGTAAAAACATGTATTGGATAGACCATCCAACAAGAGAATATAGAAAAACATTACCTTCCTGTTAACTTAAGTTTCTCTTTCTTATCAATATAAAACCCTTTTTTACGAAGACCAACATACTTATTTTTTATCTCTAAACCCTTGCTACGAAGACCATATATAAGGTTTCTCACACTTTTACTTTTCTTCCCGAGCATATTTGATATCTCTTCATAAGAAAGAGGACGGTCTGCATGATAAAGAAGATTAAGAAATTCAAGCTGACTACCGGTAAGGGCAGACCTATTAACCTTAAATGCTTTCTTAGGAGACAGATCAGGGGCATTATCACCCTCTTCATCAATGTCCTCAGATTTCGAGGACATGTCCTCGACTTGTCCTCGACTTGTCCCTGACTTGTCCCTGACTTGTCCTTGAAAATTATTCGAATCAGGACCCCCATGTCCCTTCCTATTGTCCTCAAGTGTCCTCTCATGTCCCTCAACCCTCTTCTCCACCTCTGCAAGCCTTTCCTGAAGGGCATTATGGTTTTTCTCAAGGTTCTTTATATACGAGGACATGTCCCTGAACCTGTTATGCAGCTGCATGCTGTGATTGTAAAGGTACCTCATCCATTTTGAGAGAGAATCAAGATCCCTTCTTGTAAGATCCACATGGGAAGAGTGAGAGTACTCTATGTTTTCATTCCTCTCCTTAAGATGATTCACCCATGCCTGCATATTACTTATGTCATTATCAAGCTTGGAGAATGCAAAATTAAGATTACGGTTCAGTTTCTCTACTGACTTCTTTTTCCTGAATATTCCGAACATATATTGATAAAATCCCAGACATATTTATATATTTTATGTCAAAAAGTGAGAGGTTATTCACGACGTTAAGCGGTTAGGCACTATTAAATCATGAACCCTGCAGTCACAAAGACCCTTTGTATAAAGGGAAACAGGCTAAATGGCCAGAGAATTCTCTAACAATTCATAAGATCATTCAAGTATCTCTACCGAATCTATCTTCCCATCACTGTCAAGATCGAAACCCTGGACTACAGAAGACCATGCCCTGCTGTCCCCATAGTCTTTGAGCAAAAGTGAAACCTTCCTGGTCAGCGCCATCACAGCAGCCTTTGTACCTATGTACCTTATCCCCGCCAAAAGGATTATCGACTTCTCCCGATTGAAAGGATTCGGTATCTTGGCTATAAGCCCGACTGTATCGTCCGTATAGTGCTTGCCAGTCTTTGTACTGTAAAGACCCCAGGGTCTCTTATCACTGAAACGCACAGGGAGATGAGAGTTCACCTCAGAGACAAGCATATTTGTAACAGGCCCTCCGACAAGCACTAAGTTCTCATTACGGGCCTTCTCGTTCATGACATCAACATCAAGTTTTACGCTGAAAGAATCTGCAAGAGAACAATGTCTCCCGAGGAACATAGAGAGATCTATCGCATAATGGCCATCTCTCGCATAGGCCCTGAAAGAACCGTGTGGATCTGGGCTACCCACCACAACATAACCGTTGAACTGCCCGTCCCTGACAAATTCCCTCAGGAACCTCTCGCCTTTTGTAGTCGTCTCTTTCAGATTGGATAAAGGCTCCCAGGAATCACCCAGAGAGACAGCAAAATTCAGGACAGAAGAAGCGTACTTCTTCGCCACAGCCCCTCTTATCTCTTTCTTCTCGATGACCTCAAGAACCCCTTGGTTATGGAGCTGCTTAAGATGATAATACACCTTCTGCTCATTCATTCCGAGAGATCCTGACAATTCTGAAGGGTACATGCCCCTTTGTGAAAGCAGGGAAAGGATCCTTATCCTTACAGGACTGCTTATCACCTTAAGGCTTTCCGGATTCTCCAGCATCCTGGCAGGAGAGTAAACGAATCCCTTTCCACTCCTCTTCATGATATATGTGTCCTTCTGCTGACCATACATAAAAGAGAGGAAGAGACCGTTATTAATAAATTTTATTATTTTGATTAAATTTAAAATATTATTATGGATATTAATAATAATCGAATGGCCAGTAAAATCATTTCATGCATTAAAATGTCCTAAAAGAATAAAAAACCCTTATTCAAAGCCAAAAAATAAAAATATTTATTCTTAAATAAATAAAAACCCAAAAATATCTTTTTGTTCTGATTGATATAAATCCATTCACAGTAAATTATAAAAGAACCTTCCCGAATGATGCTTATATGAAACCGAATATCGTCTGCATCGGAGGAGGAACCGGACAATCCGAGATCCTCAGAGGACTCAAGGAATATGACTGTAACATTACAGGAATCGTCGCTGTCACAGACTCGGGAAGGAGCACAGGGGTCATCAGGAGGAATTTCGATATCCCTGCCCCGGGAGATCTAAGGAACTGCCTTATAGCCTTGTCTGATTCTGAGCCCCTCTTCAAGGATGTTCTACAGTACAGGTTCGACAAGGGAGAGGATCTGAAAGGCATGAGCATGGGGAACCTTCTGCTGACAGCAATGACCAAGGTGGAAGGCAGTCTTAGTAAGGGCATCAAGCATATGAGTGAGATCCTGAGGATACATGGGAAGGTAATACCTTCTACTGAGAAGAACACCCATGTGTGTGCCGAACTTGAAGACGGAAGCATCGTGGAGGAAGAGCTCAATGTAAGAGCCCCAAACAAATCGAAAATAAAGAAGATATTCCTGAAGGATGAGGATGCGGAAGCCACAAAGGACGCCATTAATGCAGTGAAGAAAGCAGACCTCATAGTCATAGGGCCGGGGAGCCTCTATACAAGTGTTCTTGTCCACTTCCTCCTTCCCGGTTTAAGGAAAGCCATGATGGAGACCGAAGGAAAGAAAGTATTCGTCTCCAATATGATCACCCAGGCGGGCCAGACAGACGGATATAGTGCCTCGGAACACGTAAACGAGGCTTCAAGATACTGCGGAGGACTGGATTATGTGCTTCTCCATAAGGGCCCAATTCCGAGAGAGATTCTCAAAGAATACGAGAAAGAAGGAGGATATGAGATAAAGAAGGACAAAGAGAACATAAGGACAGAGATTATCGAGAGAGATATCCTGAAGAAGGAAGGGAAAAAGGCCGAATGGAACAAGGTGAGCAGCATAAGGCATGATCCGGGGAAAACTGCTGATGCCCTTATGGGCCTGGTGAAGAAGGAAGTTAAAGGCCTGATTCTTGCCGCAGGCAATGGAACGAGGATGAAGCCTTTCTCATTATCCAAATCAAAGACGATGATCCCTTTCCTCGGGAAACCCCTCCTGGCACACCATGTGGATGAGATGCTCGATAATGGAATTGAAGACATCACCATTGTATGCAATAAGGACAACATAAGACAGATAAGAAGCTACTTTGCCAACAATTATACAGCAGATATAAAATTCGTCATACAGGAAAAACAGAGAGGGCCTGCAGATGCCATATATTCTGCAAGAGAGCATATAAAGCACAGCATCTTCATACTAAAATACGGAGACAGCATATCTTCAGATGATGAGACGAGAAAGATCCTTGACAAACACAGGGACGAGAAGAACGTACTTACACTAAGAAGGGTAGAAGACCCAAGTGAATACGGAATAATAGAATTCGAGGGGGAGAAGATCAAAGGCATAAAAGAGAAACCGAAAGAGAACGCTCCCTCTAATCTCGCAAATGTAGGCCTGAGTATAATCAATGCAGATGTGTTATTCAATGCACTTGAAAGAGAAGGTATCAAGCCAAATAAACCACCCCAGGCTTATCTTATGGAAAACTCCGATGTAGAGTACTGGATAACAGAAGCCACCAGGGTTGATCTGGGGAGGGCATGGAACATCCTGGAAGTCAACAGGCTTATGCTAAGGAGATTCGGCGGAGGCCATCTCAGCAATAATATAGGGAACGCGGAGATAAGCAGAGAAAGTTATGTCTCTCCCAGAGCTGTCATCGCTGATGATGTCAAGATAGAAGGTTATTGCTCTATAGACGGTTATATAGGCAAAGGGACAAGGATAAGGGATTCAGTGGTAATGAGAGGCACCAAGATAGGGAAAGACTGTTTCATAGACGCCAGCGTCCTTGGAGAGGACAATACGATAGGAGACAATTTCAGGACAGAATCTGAAAACCCTGAAAGCATTTATGTTAAAGGGAGGTTCGTGAACCCGAACATCAGGAAGGCAGGTCTTTTCACAGGAGAGAATGTGACCATTGAGGACAACATAACCTCTAAACCGGGCAAGATGGTCTTCCCATACAAGCTCGTGAATGAGGATATTGTCAGGGATAAGCTGATAAGGGCCATACTCTTCGATGCAGACAATACTATATACAGGACTAAGGAGATTGCGGAAAAAGCCGATATGGAAGCCATGAAAGAGCTTTCTGATGACCCTGCTAAGGCATATGAAAGATGGAAAGAGATCGTCAAGGAACTCATCAAAGAAAAAGACCCGGAGAAGAGGACAAGAGAATACTCATACGCAAGGCTTGCCGAAGCTCTAGGTTCAAAGAATCATAATAAAGCGCATGAAAGATTCAAGAACACTATAATGAAAGAGATAAGGCTTAACAAGGGATTCAGGGAGGCCCTTCCGCTTCTCAAGAACTATCTGAAAATAGTATTCAGTGAAGACAACTTAACCAAAGAGAAACTTAAGGCCCTTGACATAATCAACGAGTTCGATATGGTTATTACTTCCCCCCAGATAGGTAAGATGAAACCAAGCAAGGAATATTACAGGAAGGTCTTCGAGAGATTCAACCTCGAAGCGGACGAATGCGTGATCATAGGAGATGATTTTGATAAGGACCTGGCCATACCAAAGGAGATGAATGCGACCACGATAATCTTCGGGGAGGATGAAAGAGCAGACCATTCTATACAGGATTTCAAAGAACTACCGGAAATAATGAAAGGGATATGAGGAGAGAAAATGTGCGGGATATTCGGATATAAAGGACCAGAAGATGCTTCAGGGATCATAAAGAAAGGGCTTAAGACGCTCGAATACAGAGGTTATGACTCATGGGGCATTGCTCTGAAGACAGGAGACAAGGTAAAGCTGAAAAAGAAAGTAGGGAGGATCTCGGATGAGAAAGAAGACGAAGAGAAAGCTCATCTGGGCATAGGCCACACCAGATGGGCCACACACGGCGGAGTCACTAAAAATAACTCGCACCCCCATCATGATAAGGATAATAGGATATTCGTGGTGCATAACGGGATAATAGAAAATTATGCCGAACTCAACGAAGGGATGGAGCTTTACTCTGAAACTGACACAGAAGTCATACCCAACCTTATAGCCCAATACGATGATTTTGAGGAAGGAGTCAGGAAGACGGTCAAAAAATTAAAGGGAAGCTTCGCTTTCGCAGCCATAGACAAAAGATCGGACAGGATGATCGCAGTGAGGAACGGAAGTCCCCTCGTCATAGGCACAGGGAAAAGAGGGATGTTCGTGGCTTCCGATGTCAGCCCCTTCCTGCCATACACGAAAGATGCATACTTCATGAAAGACGGAGAGATAGCATACATCGACGGAAAGGTGAGCTTCACTGATTTCAAAGGGAAAGAGATCAGGAAAAAGAGTGAGAAAGTCCAATGGTCTGTAGAGCAGGTTATGAAGGGAAATTATGAACATTTCATGCACAAAGAGATACATGAACAGCCGGAAGTTATAGAAAGGACTCTCAGAGGACAAGTCAAGGACATCCCAAAGGACATCAGAAGGATAGTCATCATCGGATGCGGGACATCATGGCATGCAGGCCTTGTGGCAGAGTATTGGATAGAGAAACTCGCCGGAGTACCGGTGGAAGTCGAATATGCTTCAGAATTCAGATACAGGGATCCGGTGATAGAGAAAGGCACCACCGTCATAGCCATCAGCCAGAGTGGAGAGACCGCAGATACGGTAGCAGGGATCAAGGAAGCGAAGAAGAAAGGCGCAAAGATAATCTCTATATGCAATGTAACTGGGAGCACAATAGACAGGATAAGCGATACAACCCTTTATACAAGAGCAGGCCCGGAGATAGGTGTAGCTTCAACGAAGGCTTTTACGACACAACTGACCGTTCTGATGATGATAGCTGGAAGGATAGGAAGGGGAAGGATAAACAAAGAACTCGAAAAGATTCCCGATAAGATAAGAGAGATACTCTCGAAAGAAAAAGAGATAATGGAACTTACCAAAGAATATAACTCGAAGAATAATTCCCTTTTCCTGGGCAGGGGCGTCAATTATCCTATAGCTCTTGAAGGGGCCCTCAAGCTTAAGGAGATAAGCTATATACATGCAGAAGGCTATCCTGCCGCAGAGATGAAGCACGGACCTATAGCCCTTATCGACAAGGACATGCCCTCTGTCTTCATCTGTGTGAAAGACCAATCTTATGAGAAAGTCCTCTCGAACATACAGGAAGTTAAAGCCAGGCGAGGGAAAGTGATCGCCATCTCCACCGAAGAAGATGGGGAGATAGGCAAATACGCTGATGATGTGCTTGAAGTACCGAAAACATCAGACGAGCTGACTCCTTTCCTGAGTGTAATCCCTCTTCAGTTGATTGCCTATCATATAGCCAGAGACAAAGGATGTGATATAGACAAACCGAGGAACCTGGCGAAATCGGTGACTGTAGAATGAAACTCGACCCTATCACTAAGACAAGAGAAGCCGATGAGATTCCCATAGCGGGATTCACACTGAAAGAACTCTCAAAGTATGCCGATATAGGATACAGGGATAAGAGTACAGTACCATCTGTATCAAACCTGAAGAAAGATGAACCTGAAAAGATTACTTATCCTCATGAGGTTATAATCTATAACAGGAAGTATCTTAAGGAAAACCTGGAGTTCATGACCGGCAAGAAGGACATAATAAGGGAAGAAGGAAGCTGTGTCCATGAGACTGCTGTTCTTGATACCAGTGAAGGGCCTGTCTATATAAGCGAGGGAGCGGAGATAGGCCCATTCTGTGTAATAGAAGGACCTGTCTTCATAGGTAAGAACAGCAGGATAAACCCCCACAGCAAAGTCTGTATGTGCCATATAGGGAACACCTGTAAAGTCGGAGGAGAGATAGAGGAGAGCATAATCTGTGATTACTCTAACAAACAACATCTCGGTTATATAGGGAACAGCTTCATCGGCAGCTGGGTCAATATAGGGGCAGGCACCACAAATTCAGACCTGAAGAACACCTATGGAGATATAAAGGTGAAGGACGGAGAAGACAATACAATAAACACAGGAGAACAATTTATAGGCTGTGTGATAGGCGATTACAGCAAGACCTCAATCAACACATCAATCTACACTGGTGTAAGGATAGGCGTGAATACCCATTTAGAAGGGACTGTGAAAACAGATAAAGGAGATTTCAGGATGTTCGGCCATGATCTCGACCCGGAGAAGGCCATAGAGATACAGAGAAGGATGTTCGAGAGAAGGAAGAAAAAACAATCGGAAGAGGACAAGAACCTCTTAAGACGGGCCCACGAAAATAGAAAATAATTTAAATATAGGGTTCGGTAATTTAAATATATGGTAGCCAAAAAAGGTGATGGAGCCGGAGGAGCTGCGGCCCTGGTTGGACTTATAGCTCTGGCAATAATACTCTATATACTATTCCTTCCCGCAAATGTAAGAGAAGATCTTCTGGAGGAAGATATAGAAGGCCCTTCAGAGGACCAGGTAGATTATAAAGAGCTCAATGAAGTAGAAGTGATGCGCAAAAGACCGGGCAGGCTTGATATAAACGATATCAAAGAATGTATGAGCAATGAATGCTCTCATGAGATATCGAGCTTCACCCTGTACAGGTCGACAGATTCCAATACGATCAAAGAAGAGAATCCTTTCATCATAAAAAACAATATAATGAAGGAAAAAACCCATGAGATGACTTTCGAGATTCCGGATCCTGAAAACACGAAAGATGTAAGGCTGGGTTTCATTTCCAATAAGAATGAAGGAATACTTACGATAGAACTCAATGGCAACATAATATACGAGAAGGATATAGAAGAATATAATCCCAATCCCATAGAGTTGCCGGGAGAGATGCTCTCAGAAGCAAACACCCTAAAATTCTCCGTCTCCAGCGTAGGGGCAAGGTTCTGGAAGACCAATGAGTACAGCCTCGAGAATGTGAGGGTCATCGGAGATATAACCGATCTCTCTAAGCAGGACAGCAAGAACACCTTCTTCGTCTCGGGAAGCGAAGCAAATAATGTAGAGAGGGCAAAACTGAAATTCAGCCCCAACTGCGAGCAGAGCAGGGTAGGTAAGCTCCAGATAAAGCTTAACTCAAGGGAGCTCTATTACGGCATACCTGATTGCCAGATGCTCAATGTGATAGACTTCCCTCCGACTTACGTAGAACAGGGAGAGAACGAGCTCTTATTCAAGACGGATAAGGGCGACTATCTGATAGACCTTATAGAAGTGAGGACAGACCTGAAAGATATAGATTACCCTGTCTATTATTTTGATTTGAAGGATAATTACGAAGAAATTGTCAACGGCGAGCTTTCCGCGAATGTATCCTTCGAGTTCGTGACCAATGACGACTATGATCTTATAATGAACGTGAACGGATATAAGAGACAGATAAGATCAGAAGATGAAGAATACAGCAGGATCATCCCCGCAGACCATCTCAAGGAAGAGGACAACTGGATGAAACTGAAGCCTGACGGCCAGAGGATCGAAGTGGCAGAGATGGTCCTCAGGTTAGTGCCTGAATATGACGCTGATGATTACAGATATTTCTGTGAAGACGGTAACAAGATCTACGTGAAGAACGAAGGCAAAGTGGAAGACACCAGCTGGCGCTGTAAATGCGAAGGCTCAAGGATCTACGGGGAAAGCAAGTCCGAGGATACTGTCAAGGAAGCGTTGTGCGAATAAGATGGGGATCAAAGACACGCTCCAGCAAGGCGCGGATTCGGTAAAGCAGCACATGAGCGAACATGGCAATACATGGATAAAACTTCTCATAGCTGCCGTGATTGGAGGAGTTGCCATATACATACTATTTAACCCTTTCTTTTTCCCATTCATCGGCCTGATGATCTTCCTGATGCTCATGCAGACAGAGATGGTCAGGGAATCCAAAGGCCTGAAGCTTTTCCTGATTCTCCTATTCATCGGCGTACCGATATATTTCTTCTTCAACCATTTCTTCTATCCTTTCCTGATAATCGGAGTTTTGATTGAACTGATGCGCACTAAATTTGTCAGGGAATACCCTCTTGCCCAGTTCGTAATCATCATAGGCATCGTGGCTGCATTCGTATACTTTGTAGCCCCGATATTATTGAGCGACACTGCAATAATGTCCGAAGGTTCAATTAAATCATTAAGCAAGGAAGTGGCGATAAGCTCCGCAGAGACACTTACTTTCTGGAAAGACTGGGATCCAGCAGCAAATTGGGGCAATTTCACGAAAAAACAGCTTGATTATGCCAGCGGCGGTTACTTCACAGGCAGAGTGGAAGAAGGCGAGAAGGACGAGAGGCTGGGTATCTATATAGAAGATATAAAAGCATCAAGCCCCATCCTTAAAGAAGGTGAGGAGATGACTTTCTGGGCTACTGTAAAGGGTAAAACCCTTGATAAGGAAAAGGAAGTCAGGATGATATGCAACTCCAGCGACAATGCCACGAGGACCTATCCTGAAAACGGCAGGTATGACAGCTTCAGCATATTCAGCTATGAGGAAAAATCCATGGACTGTGTCTTCGATGACCTGCCTGAAGGAACATTCAAAGTGAATTTCTTCGCCGAGTATGATTTCAGCACATTGGGTTATACCAAAGCGTACTTCATAGAAGAGGCCAGGCTGAGGGCATTGAGGAAAGAAGGTACTGATCCCCTGGAGGAATACGATGTAAAGGACAGGAACCCTACCGCAGTCTACACTAGCGGGCCGATCAAGATTGGTATAGGGACTGTAGATTACCAGCCGATACCTGTGAGCAAGAATGATGAGAGACTGGCGAGACTCGGTATAACCTTGGAGAACGGATGGGAAGGCCATATAAAGGACATAAACGAGCTTGAGATACAGGTCCCGAAGAGCATGAAACTGAAACTTGAGAGATGCGACCATGAGATGGAAAAAGTCCCTCTCACCGAATCAGGATGCGCAGACAGATGTGAAGGAGATGAAGGATGCATAGATGAATGCCAACGTTATTTTTTCTATAAGCTTAAAGAGGACATAGGCGAGATAAAAAGATACAGGACAATCTCATGCCCGCTTTATTCAAGGAAAAAGACTGCCATCGTGGGCTCTGCCCCTCTTTCAACCAAATACATAAGGGTCATTGCAGATTACGATTACCTCACTAATGCTCACAAGACTTTCCATGTGAAAGGGGATTAGAAAGATTTATAAAATAAGACCAGGCAGAGGATAATATGGAAAAAAGAGGCATCATCCTGATAATAGTAATTCTCTCACTTGCTCTTGCCGGATGCAGCGGAGGGGCAATAAAGGATTTTGACCCCTATAAGGGCACAAGAGGAGTGAGGATGGATTTTATAGATAATGCTCCCCCGAGAGAATTCTTTGAAGGGCAGGAAGTGCCTATTGGCATAGAGATGAAGAATGAAGGTGCCCATGATATTGGAGATGGACTTTTGTCAATAACAGTGGAAGACGCTTATATAGAAAAGCCTTTCCATGGGAGTTATGGTTTTACTCTTGAGGGTAAGTCAAGGTACAGTCCTGATGGGAAAAGGGACGAATGGATGTTTTACAGCACCACGAAAGAGCTTGAGGAGATGAGCAGTATCCACTCCTCTAAGATCCTTACAAGCATATGTTACGAATACGGGACCCATCTTGATACAGAGGTATGCATAGACCCTGATGTTTACAACCTGAAGGACATAGATAAGCCATGTACTGTTAAGGACCAGAGCTTTTCCGGACAGGGAGCTCCTGTTGCCATAACCAGGATTGAGCAGACAATGAGCAAGGATGAAGAAGGAAATATAAAACCCGTATTCGAGATCTACATCAGGAACAAAGGCAGAGGGAGGATCATCGACGACAACTCTCTGAAAGCTTTCTGTGGTGATGGTGAGATGAGGGAAGAATACTTCAATACTGTAGATATCACCGGTAAGATAGCCGGGAAAAGGATGGACTGTCAACCACAGAGGATAAAAGTAAGGGATGAAGGGAGAGCAAGATGCAAACCGAAAGAAGCCCTGGAAAAAAGGGACACTTCCTATATAACATCAATCAACCTTGATCTTTCATATGGCTACACAATATCTGATTCTAAAGAAATAAAGATCTTGGCCAATGAAAACGAAAACTTTAAATAATGAAAAACCGGAGAGTGGGTATATATGAGGCCTCATGTACTCTTCATTATAGTATTGATGATCGTTCTTATCAGCGGCTGCTCTACAGAAAAGTCAGAAGAAGGGGATGTTAATTTCAGGAGAGGTACACAGGGCCTTGAGATGAAGCTCCTGAAAAATAATCCACCAAGGGTTGTTTATGAGGGAGATGTTCTTCCTGTCGGTTTAGAGCTTTACAATAAAGGTGCTCATACTATTAATGAAGGATGGCTGTATATCACAGGTTATGATACAGGGATCATAGGAACCACGGGTAGTTCAACTACAGGACAGGATCTGGACGCTTATTCATATCTCCCTAATCCATCACAAGGGCTCTCTTTTGGAGAGCTTCCGGGAAGGAGCCAATTCAACAGAGAAGGGGGATACAAACTCATCCAGAGACAGTCGGGGGAAATTAACCTACCAAGCGGGACGGAAAAATACCAGATTCCCATCATGATATACGCACTTTACGAATACGAGACGCTCGCTTCAGATACAGTATGCATAGACCCTAATCCACACAGATCCTATGGAGACAAGGCCTGTGTTTCACAGGATGTAAGCATGGGCTCTGGACAAGGCGCGCCGGTGACAGTATCTCATGTCAAGGTAGACAACATGAGAAATAAGATGAGGTTCACATTCAATATAAGGAATGCAGGTAATGGCGATGTTATAGATCTGCAGGATATCTGGGAACCAAGGAAAAGACCTACCGGCTTCAGCCCGGCAGATATGAATACAGTGGACCTTATAGAAGTTCAGGTCGGAGAGGAATCCATTACAAAAAACTGCGAGCCTTCAAACAATATAAAGATCAGCGAAGGAGGAGGGAGAGTATCTTGCACATATCCGGACATAGGAGGAGGAAGCGCATACAAGACATCCCTTTCCATAGAGCTTGAATATGGTTACAGGACTCATATAAAAAGGAATATCGAGATAAGAGGTTACGAGGAGTGATAATATGAAAAGATTATTCATTATAATGGCAATTGCAGCAGTCATGATACTGAGCGGCTGCGAAGGCAGCGGAGACGGAAGTTCAGATGTGGAACCGCCTGTCTACTATGGAGGTACGCAGGGCGTCATCGCCAATTTCGAGGTCATGGGCACAGATGTGAATGGTGTCCAGACTGTCTGGGAAGGCGAAGAGTTCCCTGTAGAAATAACCGTGAAGAACAAAGGGGAAGAGGACATCTCTCCAGGAGATCTTAATGTGACCATCCAGGGAATCGATACAAAGATGTTCGGGATAGATGACCCAGTGAAAAGCAATCAAGAAGAACTTGAAAAGGTTTCAGAATACAACGAAAGAGGCGGCCAGGAAACGATAAGCTTCGGAAATGCCATGCTCGAAGATGTCGGAGGTCTGACCCATGAAGCGGATTTCTTCGCCACAGTGAAATACGATTACAAGACTTATGTATCAGTGCCCTCCGTATGCTTCAAAGGTGATTACAGGGACGACAGCCTCTGCAAACTTGATGAGAAGAAGGAAGTTTTCGCTTCCGGAGCACCTCTTACCGTCAAGAAGGTTAAGCAGCAACCCGGCGGATCAAAACAGATAACCCTCATCTTCAATGTGGAGAATGTTGGAGGTGGAGAAGTCGCAAGACCCGGAAAGGAGTTCAACTCGATGCATAACAAGTTTGAGTTCGAGATGACAGAAGGCAACGACGAGAATGTTGGCTTTGACTGTTCAAGTTCAGGAAGCGGTAATGTTTCAAGGCTCAATGATGGTAAAGCCAAGATCAGGTGCAAATCGGATCAGCTTGACAAGGATGACCTCTATACGAAACAGGTCACACTTGAACTTAGTTACAAGTACAAGGATATCATCCAGAAGAGCCTTGTGATAAGGGACAATCCACAAGAGGATTAACCTTAATTCTTTTTTTCTTTCAATATTATAGAATCATAAGAAGAAGAGATCATTTCTTATATAAAGTGAACTGGGCAAGCAGGGCCTCAAGCTGGACATACTCATCGCTTCCCTCAGTCATCCTGAATTCCGCATCACCGCATCTCCATACAAGCTCCGCTTTGGAACGGTCTTCTATATCAAGATTCCAGATCTCCTTCTGTATCTGCTTGACTATATCCAGTCCGGAAAGACCGTACTTGAGCATGACATCAAGTATCTTCTCCCTCGCTTTTACGAACTCACCCTTCATGGCAATAGAAAGCACTTCCTTTATTTCTTTAGGTCTTGCAACAGAAGCTATAGAATGTACGGACTCAGCATCAACCTCACCGGTTATCGAAGCACAGCTCTGAAGGATATTCTCTGCCTTCCTACAGTCTCCATTGCTTACCTCATAAAGTGCATCCTTTGCATCATCCGTAACAGAGATGCCTTCCTTCTTCGAGATAGTATCTATTATAGAATAAACATCCTCTTTCGGAAGGGGCTTGAAGCGGAAAAGGGTGCATCTGGACTGGATCGGGTCTATGATCTTGGAGGAATAATTACAGCTCAATATGAACCTCGTCGTGGATGTGTAGTTCTCCATAGTCCTCCTGAGAGCCTGCTGCGCATCCCTGGTGAGAGCATCACATTCATCGAGGAAGATTATCTTGAAAGGCACATTGCCTATAGACCTTGTCCTCGCGAAGTCCTTGACCTTGCTCCTTACTATGTCTATGCCTCTCTCATCAGAAGCATTGAGTTCAAGAAAATTGTCTCTCCAGCTTTCACCAAAAAGATGCCTTGCAGCAACAAGCGAGAGAGTGGATTTTCCAACACCTGCAGGACCTGAGAACAGAAGATGAGGCATGTTCTTCTTCTCAACGAAAGCCTTGACCCTCTTCACTATCTCCTGCTGACCCTTCACTTCAGAGAATTCTTTGGGCCTGTATTTTTCAGTCCATAGTGTGTTTTCCATAAGAGATATGAAAGAAATAATAATATTTAAAGGTAATTATATTATGTCCTCTTCTGCAACTACCATAAAGTCACCGATAGCTATCACCGAGGAGAACGGTATCAGTATGTTACCTTCCTTATTCTTCTCGAGCTCAAGCTTCTGAGTATAACTGGTCGGATTGATGAGGACCATATTGATGAGCTCTCCGGACTTGGTCTCAAAGATAAGATCCCCTACTTCTCCGAACCTCTTACCTGTCTTTGAAACAATGATCTTTCCTATGAGCTCTTTTGAAAACTTTTTTCCTTCTTCATCAGCCATAAAATTCACCCGCTAATATACAGTACCGATAGCAGAAGTAGTATTTAAAGTTTTCTCTAAGATCAAGGCAACCATGCCCATGAAGGGAAGAAGAGAAACAGAAAGACCACAGTGTGACGAAAATCTTATAAAGTAGCACAAATATAAAAAAAGTAACACTGAAACAGGTTTAATATAAAGGTGAAACTATGCACATACCGGACGGGTTCATGAGTCTGCCCGTATAATTAATAACAGGAGTAATAACTATCCTCCTGCTCTCACTGGCACTAAGAAAAGCAAAAGACAAGATGGGAGATAGATACATCCCTTTCTTTTCTGTAATTGCCGCAGCAATATTCGCTGGGCAGATGCTTAACTTCACACTTGTGGGAATCGGGGGAACATCCGGACATCTTATAGGTGCAGCTCTGGCAGCAATTCTTTTTGGTCCTTACGGAGCATTGATAATATTGACACTTGTCCTTCTCATTCAGGCACTTTTCTTTGCAGACGGAGGGATAATTGCTTTAGGGGCAAACATATTCAACATGGGCCTGATCGGTGCATTCGTCGCCTATATAACCTTCGTAAACCTGAAAAGGATCATGAAGGGTGTGTCTCTCCCCGCTTTCTTTGCCGGATTTTTCAGTGTGGTCATGGCAGCAGTTGCCTGTGCACTCGAACTAGGTTTTAGCGGGACAGTGAGCTTCAGCAAGGCTCTTATAGCAATGGTCCCGCTGCATGCAGTCATAGGCATAGGAGAAGGGCTTATAACAGTAGGGATCGTAAAGTCAATCCAGAAATCCAGACCAGACCTGCTGAAGCTTGAAAAGATAAAACCGAGGTGGTGGTAAGATGAAAGGTAATTTCGCCTTGGTCTTTTTCATAATAGTGCTTGTTGTGGTGTCCCTCTTACTCCCTCTTGCTTCAGAATACCCTGACGGTCTCGAGAAAGTAGCAGAGCATCTCGATTTTGCAGGAGAAGGCGAGACTTTGTATGAAGGTTCTCCTTTCCCGGATTATGATACCTTAGGTAAGGAAAATTACTTTTCAACATTCCTTGCAAACTTGTTAGGGATGATAATCACCGTACTTGTAGCTCTCGGTCTCGGCTACTTACTGAAAAATGCTAGAAAACAAAACTGATAATATCTTAGGAAAAGTGGACGCAAGGGTAAAGCTTCCCGTGGCTATATTTCTCATAGCCCTCTTATCATTCCAGAATAACCTCCCGTTCCTGGGGATCTATATAGGGACCATACTCTTCACTATACTTATTATCGGGGCCCCGAAACAGTTCCTCAAGAGGCTTCTCTTATGCCTCCCTTTCCTTGTATTCCTTTTCTTCATGCCCTTTTCAAAAGCTATCCTCCTCTTCTCAAGAGCTTTATCATCCATACTCACTATAACTCTCTTCATGATGACCACAAATTTCAGGGATCTCATGAGATCAATGAGATTCATCGGCATACCAAAGCTTTTCGTCACTATGTTTTCTTTCCTTTACAGGTATATACTACTGTTCCTTGAAACCCTGAAGGATATGAGGACAGCAAGGAATGTAAGATGCATGAAAAGACGACAGAAGTTCGATATAAAGACAATCTCGAATATGATAGCCAGCCTCGTTATGAGGAGTCACAGTAAATCAGAAAAAATATATATGGCAATGCTATCCAGAGGCTACAATGATAGAGATTGAGAATCTTCATTATTCTTATCCTGACGGGAAAAAGGCCCTTGATGATGTCTCTCTTAATATAGGGAAAGGCACTACGGCAATAATAGGTAAGAATGGGGCCGGAAAGTCAACCCTACTCAATCATCTGAACGGAGTCCTCCTTCCAAACAAAGGGAAGATAAAAGTGGATGGACTGGAAGTAAAAAAGAAGAACCTAAGAGAGATCAGGAAGAAAGTAGGGATAGTCTTCCAGAATCCCGACAATATGCTATTCTCCCCCACTGTCCTTGAAGATGTAGCCTTCGGTCCTGAAAACCTGGGCATGGACAATATAAATGAAAGAACAGAATCCGCTTTGGATAAAGTGGGTGCCACCCATCTGAAAAACAAGAATCCTCATAACCTAAGCACTGGCCAGAAAAAAAGAGTTTCTATAGCAGCTGTGATCTCGATGGAACCATCAGTCATAATCTTTGATGAGCCGACTGTCCATCTTGACCCGAAATCAAAGAAAGAGATCATCAAACTGATAAATTCAATAGATGCAGTCAAGATCATAACAACACATGATATGAAGATCCTCAGACATTGCGATAAAATCCATATAATGGACGAAGGAAAGATCGTCCACTCAGGGAGAAGCATAGAAGAGGAAACACTCAAAACATGGGAACTTGACTGACTGATTCAATCTTATCAGTCTGAAAATACACCCATCAATCAGTGATGCTGATGTTCATTACCCAGAAGATGATCCCGGGCATGAGATATATTATGAGCTGCCCCTTCGAATGTTTCCGGTTTCTTTGAAGATACCCTGACTATCTCAGCTTTCGGGTTTATGTTCTTTATATCAGCCTTATATTGTTCCTCATCAAACTCAACTGCCTCTGATATGTCTATCTTCGATATGACGACCAGAGAAGCATCGTTAAAGATCACAGGATATTTCTTAGGCTTATCACTGCCTTCTGTCGTGGAAGAGATGACCATGTTCATGTGCTGACCTATCTTAACACCGGCAGGACAGACAAGATTCCCCACATTCTCAATGAAAAGATATTTTTTATCCTTCAGGTCCATATCGATAAGGGCCTTGTTTATCATATCCGAGTTAAGATGACATCCTGAGTGGGTGTTTATCTGGAATGTGCTTATACCCTTCTCTTCAAGCCTCTTGAGATCAACCTCAGACTCAAGATCCCCCTGTATGACTGCCATCTCATCCGAACCCAGTATCTTTGCTGTGTTCTCTATGAGAGTGGTCTTTCCCGAACCGGGAGAACCCTGAACATTAACACACAGGATGCCCTTGTCCTTGAGCATCTTTGCAAGTTTCTCTCCCTGCCTGTCATTCTCCTTTATTATTGATTTTTCCACTGAAACTGATTGCTTCTCATCACCTTTATCCTGAGCCTTACCATCCTTGTCCGGATCATAGACGCCACATCCGCATTCCTGACACATAATATCACCTTCAATAATTTCTGAATCCTTTCATTCAATATTTTTTATCTTAAAATCCTTCCCTGCAATTATATCAACATCATTCGAATCGCAATGAGGACAGAAGATCATGCACAGATCCTCTATAATGCTCTCCCGGTTACAAGCATTACACTTTATCTCTGTATCTTTCTCTTCGATATCCAGCTTCATGCCTGCAAGCATCGGTTCCTCTTTCCTGAATGATTCAAAATAAAATTGTATCGGATCTTTCCTGAAGCCGGTCATCCTGCCAAGCTCAAGATAAGCACGTCCAGGTTCTTTTATGCCTTCCTCAAGACACGTCTCCTTGAGCATCTCTACAAGCTTCTTTGTTATGGATAATTCGTGCATATTCTCACCCTAACATATCCTTGGCACTATCCGACCAGTAGGCTTGGGCAGGATCCTTGATCCCAGTTCTGTGTTTATATGAACTTTATCCCCCTCCTTCACTTCGCCGATGATAGCAGCATCCTCGTTAAAACCCTTAAGCTTTTTCAAAACCTGTTCTTCTTTCCCTTTCTCGGCAACACATACAAAGCGTCCCTCGCATGCCAGTTCGTAAAGGTTTATCCCGAGCATATCAACAACCGTCCTTACCTCCCTCTTAGCAGGGATCTTCCCCTCATCAATATGCACGGCTATGTTCTTCTTATCGGAAAGCTCATTGAGAACCGCAGCAACGCCCCCTCTTGTAGGGTCCTTGGCTATCTTTATCATATCCTTTACGGCCAGGAGCTCATCAATCATAGGTTTTGAATCAGAGACAAGATCTGTCTCATAATCAAACCTCTTGGACAGGAGAGAGACCGCATGCTCGCCGAGGCCACCTGAAAGGATGATCTTTTCACCTTCTTCGGGCTGACCATCAAGGATCTCATCAGCAATACCTGTGCCTGAAACATTGATAACTATCCCATCTATCTTTCCCCTGCTCATCACCTTGGTGTCTCCTGTCACGACAGGCACATCGTATTCTTCAGAAAGTTGTCTTATCGAACTCACGATGCGGTCAAGATCCTTTCTCTTGAAGCCCTCTTCAATAATGAAACTCAAAGAAAGCCCGAGGGGTCTTGCCCCCATGACGCATAGATCATTAACCGTCCCTGAGAACGCCAGATGACCTATATCCGCACCGGGAAAGAAGAGCGGGTCCACTGTGAACGAATCTGTCGTGAAAACAAGATTCTTATCGCCGAATCTCATGACAGCAGAATCATCATCATGATTCGTCCAGTTACCTTTCGGGAAAGAAAACTTAGAGATAAGCTCATCCATCTCCTTCCCGCCTGAACCGTGAGCTAAAGTTATCTTATCTTTCATTTTCCATACCTGTAAGAGATAGCACAGCTACCCTCTTCCGAGACCATGCATGCTCCATGAGGACTCTCTGGTGTGCACACCTTCCTGTAAAGAGGACATCCTGTTGGTTCTATCTGCCCTTTCAGGACTTCCCCACATCTGCAAGCCGTCTTTTTCGGTTCGGGCACCTTATCAATTATCCTTTTATATTTTAATTTTGCATTAAGTTCCGGGTCCTTGACCTCAAGACCTGAACCAGGTAATGTACCAAGTCCTCTCCATTCAGAATCAACAATCTCAAAGTGCTCGGCCAGCATCTTCTTTGCTTTCTCATTGCCTTTCTCTGATACAGATTCAGGATACGCATTTATCGTGACCGGCTTATTTTCACTTATAAGCTTCAGAAGCACGCTTATCGAACGGAGGATCCTTTCGGGAGTGAATCCGGCTATCGCCTGAGGGGCCTTTATATCCTCATATGCCTTACTTCCTATAATAGTTGATACATGTCCCGGATCGATGAACCCGTCAATCTTCACATCACCTGATGAAAGTATCTTCAGGGCAGGGGGCACGATCTTATGCACTGAATAAACTGTCACTCCTTTCTTTAGGAGGAAAGCAGTCATTGGGGCAGTCGTCTCAAAACCAATGCCAAAGAACACAATGTCAGGATAATCTTCCTTCAGTTTTAAGACCTCAGTAGTAGAATAGACCTCAAACACCCTGCCTGTCTCTGCGCTTATATCCTCCAGAGAATATTCTGACCCGGGAACGCGCATCATATCCCCATATGTAGCTACAGGGACGCCTTCTTTCGCCAGCTCTATCATACAGTCTATATCATGCCTGCTGCTTACACAAACAGGACATCCCGGCCCGGAGATCAGATTCACATTGTCTGGCAGGATATCTCTTATACCATATTTCATAATTACATTAGTATGGCCCCCGCAGATCTCCATCAAAGTAACATTACCGAGATCTTTCGCGGTTTTCCTTATTTCCTCTAGATGCTCCTTTGTTTTTTCCATCTCTCCATCTCTTCCTTGATCCTGAAATCCTCTTCCGAGAACTGGGAAAGGTCCCTCCTTATCGTCTCCATCGCTTCTTCCGCGGATTTCTTATCAAGCTTCTCTATCGCGAAGCCTGCATGGATAAGGACAGAATCCCCTGTCTTAGCATCATCCACGAGGGAGATATTAACTTTCTTTATTACGCCGCCATAATCCACTCTGGCTATCTCCCCGTCCATCTCGAGTATCTTTGCAGGTATTGCATAACACATCTTAAATCACTCCGATAGAGAGAGTATCTTCTCTGATACCTCTTTTTTTATCTTATCGAACTTCTTACTTATGTTCTCAGATAATTCCTTTGAATAACTATCTGTAGAAGTCACATTTATACCTATAATGTGTATCTTCTTCAGCTCAGGTGAGTACCTTCTCAGCATGGCCGCTGTCTCTTCGACACCAAAGTCATGCTGGGAAACAAGGGACATCTCCGGAGAAAGGTCTTCCTCCCCAAGCACAACAACCTCTCCTTCTTTTTCATTTGAATGAATGGCATCGACGATTATTACTTTATCCCCCTCTTCGATATATGAGATAAGATCAAAACCTATGACTCCCATCTCCATCATCTCATAATCCTTAAGTTCCGGATCATCCTTCATAGCATAATAAAGCCTCGGGCCAATACCATCGTCACCACCAAGCATGTTCCCTATAAAAAATACCTTGACTGCCATATGAACTCACCCTGAACAATGATTTAAATATCTTTCTAAGAATCAGTGTTAAATACAAAAAAGAAAAAATAGAAGACCTGCTTATCTTGCAGGATCTATCTGTATGCTGTGTTTCTTCTTTCCTACAGCATGGATCGAACAGGATATGCAAGGGTCAAAGCCCCTGACAATATGGCCAGCTTCAAGTATGCTGTCCTTGTCCTTCAGTTTCACACCTTCAAGCGCCTGTTCAATCGGCCCTTTCTGTCCTTTAGAGTCCTTGGGCGAACCGTTCCAGGTAGTCGGCGTGATTATCTGGTAGCTTGTGCATTTCCCGTCCTTCACATTGATCCAGTGGCCTACCGCACCTCTCGGTGCCTCAGTCAGACCAAAGCCCGAACCATCCTTGATCTCGGGGAAAGGCTTGTAGAAAGGTTTCGTAAGATCCATCTCATCAAGCCATTCACAGAGCTTTGGCAGGATAACCAGACATTCATGGAGCCTGGCAAGAGTCCTTGTGAAAGTATTCACACCGAAGTGTTTCACAAGATCATTTATCAGGTGATCTCCATTGACGATAGCCCTCGCAAGAGGCCCAGCTTCAACAGCATGACCAAAATACCTTGCAGACTTCATCCATGAATAAGCGCCATGCTTCCTCGGTACAGGTTTTGTGACACCATCCTGAGGATGTCTCCACTCTTTCTCCGTCTCGTAGTACGAGTGGGTCGTGTCCTCATAGATATGGGTCGGATCAAGCTTATGGTACCTGCCATGCTCAACGTAACCGGCCCTGTAAAGCATAGAACCGTCCTTGTTCTTACCGAAGCCGTAAGAGATGAAGTTCTTGGGTGAGCCTTCACCGAGCTTATGGAGACCAAGTTCCTGTCCTGCCTGGATGAAAAGGCCTATGTCTGAATTCGCAAACTTCTCATCCTTCATAAGTTCCTGGACATCCTTAAGGGTCTTCACCTTAAGCCAGTCATCGACAGAAACCCCGTTAAGGATCTCATCCTCGATGAATGCCCTTACTTCCTTGAGCATAGTGTTCGCCTTTATGAGCTCAATATGCTTCGGGATGCTTGTGACACCTCCCGGCACAGCATGCATCGGATGAGGAAACTTCCCCCCGAAGATCGAGATCACACTATGCAAAGGGATTCTTGCATTCTTCAGTATTGATTTCAGGTGCGGACTCTTTAAAGGATCAAATCTTTTCACAAGCTCAGGGTAGAACTTCGAATCCTTGTAGGTCTCATTGACAAGATCCGGCCCCCACATGAAGTAAAAATGGGTCACATCACTCACAATCGTATTGGCGCCCTGGACAATATCCCTGACAAGCTCTGCGTTCCTCGGGATCTCAAAATCAAAGATCGACTCTATCGCTTTAGCCCCTACAGTACCATGAGACACAGGACATACACCGCAGGATCTCTGGGACAGCCTCATCGCATCGAAAGGCCTCTGGCCGAGGAATATATTCTCAAACCCCCTATAGACAAAACCCATCGATTTTGCCTCTTCGATGACGTTATTATCATCTATCTTAAGCTCTACAGCCATATCGCCTTCTATCCTGTTAAGCGGATCGATTACTTTCTTGTGGCTCATTGTGAGTCACCCCCGTGAACAATAGCATTCTTCTCTTTGAGCTGTTCCTTCAAATCCTCCGGAAGACTTAAGGTCTCCTTGTTGAACGGTGTCATGTCCATAGGGAAATCCGGGTTACAGCAGCCGATACACGGTGCACCGGATCTCGTACATGATGACATCCCGTTCCAGAGCCTCTTGTTACAATCTGCATTAGTTGTTCTTCCCTTACAACCCAATGATGCTGCAAAACAGCCCAGCTCTGTGAAATCCTTGGCCCAGAGAGCTCTCTCGTGATATTCGCAATGGACACAGCCCCTGTGGACCTTCTCCTCGAAATAATCCTTGGGCCTGTTGTATTTATCAAGATGCACCGGCCTTCCTAGCCTGAAAGAGAGCAGAGTGTTTATGACCCAGTCCGGATGTGTTGGACAACCAGGGATATTGATCACCGGGAAGCCCATCCCTGAAGCATAATTCTCCCCCAGGAATCCTCCTTTCTCTGTCTTATGGAACTGGAGCCCTGTTGCGCCGCTCTCGTTAGGCCCTGCAGCTGGTACGCCTCCATAAGCTGCACATGTACCGACAGCGAATGTAAACTCCGCCTTTGATGCGAAATTCTTCACCATCTCCTTAACATCCTTTCCTTCAAAGAAGTCCCCGAAACCATCTTTTGTAGGGACCGAACCTTCAAAGACGAAGATATCCACTCTTGTCTTTCCACTCAGACAATTATTGAATAATTCCTGCGCTTCATCACCATAGACCGGGCTAACAGTGGGATGATAGAGCAGGTTTATCTTGTTCCTCTCCAGAAAGGTCAGAAAATCGGGATTCTGTGCGTCGAAAACAGACATCGAATCCCCATCGCAAGTCTGACCCTGCATCCAAATCAGGTTTAGTTCTTGCATAAATACACACCTCTTTTTTTATTATCCTAAATGCTGTCAAACTCCTTGGCCTTCTCTTCACCAAGGAAACCAGCTACCTTTGACCTGCACTTCTCTACACATTCGTCTTCTCCCATGGAATCCACCTGAGCGGCAGATGCAGGGCCAAAGAATTTAGTCATAAGCTCCTTGCATTTCTCTTTCTTAGACATATTCACCACCTTTTTTAAAGCGTAAATATACAGTGCGTTCACCGTAAGTATACTTTTTCGTATATTATGTAAGAAAAAATATTTAAAAGGGGACTACAAAATTATGTAGTTATGCAGGAAAATTGTGATCTCATGAAAATCTTGAGATTATTCGGGAAGAAATATTCGCTCTCCCTGCTTTACGTTCTTTCAAAACAACCTTTAAGGTATAATGAGATATATAAAGTCACAAACCGGATCATAAACCCTACATTGCTTTCCGCTAGACTTAAGGATATGGAAGATCTGGGGATAATAAGCATCACCGAAAAGGACGGTAAAAAATATCTGCTGACAGACTACGGGGAGAAGATAAAAACCACAGTAAATTATTTAAAAACAGAACTGAAGAATGATAATAAGCACATCCCTGAAGGGTGTTCCCACAGGAACTCAAGATGCCTGTGCGAGATAATGAAAAGAAGGCGTTAAGATATGGAAAATATAATAAGAAAAGGAATCGCATTCGGTCCGAAACTTCTCGAGAGCTTTGACAAGCTTATCGAAAAGAAAGGATATAAGAACAGGTCTGAAGCCGTAAGGGACATAATTAGGAAAGAGCTTATCGAAGAAGAGATAACACAACCCAGGAAAAAGATGATGGCCTCACTGACCATAGTGTTTGATCATAATAAGCATGAGATAGAACATGATCTTATACATCAGCAGCACGAGGCAGGTTTTGTAAAAAGCACGCTCCATATACATGTTGACAAGGACAACTGTATGGAGGTCCTTGTCCTTGAAGGACCCACCAAAGAGATTAAAGAGTTCTCTGACCGGATACTGGCCCAGAAAGGTGTCAAACACGGGAAGCTTGTTTTCACCGGTGTATAAGGTTCGCAAGATATGCCTGGCCATAACAGAGACCGCCATCTCCTGCAGGAATATCGTTATTCAACAAGACCCCTTTAGATATCATGAATGAACTTATGATTGTATTATAAGCGACACCACCCGATAATACGATTGGCTTTCCCTTCTCTGAAGCTATTCTGTAAAGACCCTTAGCAATATAGAGCTGAGCAGTAGCGGCCAGCCTTTTCCTGTCCTTATCAAGATTCTTTATCAGATATTCAAACAGATGAGAAGTAGAAAGTATCTTCTTTCCGTCTTCTTCTGTAATCTTTGGTTCTATGTCATAAGGTTCAGAAGAGTTCGCTTCCAGAAGGATGGCAGGCCTGCCCTCGTAAGTCCTCTCTTCACAAAAACCAAGAAGCGCTGACACGGAATCAAGCACCCTCCCTGCGCTTGTGGTCTTAATCACATTAAATCCCTGTCTTGTAGCATTATAGATGAGTTTGATATCTTTTTCAGGCAATATTTCCAGTGTTAGGATCTCATCCAGAGACATAAATTTTGAAAGTATAGAGACAAGCATCCTTTTCGGGAATCTTGTTGCAGAATCTCCTAGTTGATCATGGTATTCAAGATGGCCTATTCTTTCAAAATCAGTATCATCAGAGACATCGAATATCTCACCCCCCCAGATTGCACCGTCATCACCATACCCTAATCCGTCGATCGCTATCCCTACATAATCTGACAGGCCATGTTCAGAAGCCACACCCGCAATGTGGGCCTTATGATGCTGGACCCTTATCAACTGTGCCCCGTATATCTCAGCAAATTCTTCCGCAAGTTCTGTGCTCTTATATCCAGGATGCTTATCACATACAATGAGGCGGGGTCTCGACCTTGTCAGGCGGATGAATCTTTCAAGCGTATCCTTCATGAACTCAAGAGTAGGTTCTTTCGATGTATTTCCTATATGCTGTGACAGATAACAATCCTTGTCTTTCACCGAACAGATGACATTATTTATCTCTCCCCCGAGAGCTATCGTATCGCTGCATCCTGTTGACATGGTTACCGGCATCGGAGCAAAGCCCCTCGATCTCCTCAGAAGGAAGGGCTTTCCCGAAATGACTTTCATGACAGAATCATCACACCTGTTGACTATCTCTCTCTCATGGGTAAGAGAATAATCTGTTATGCCCCCTTTTGTCTCTACAGGAAGCCCGGGAAGGTTACATGAGGTCATTATCAGCGGTTCACCTATAAAGTCAAAGAGCATGTAATGAAGAGCAGTGTAAGGGAGCATTATACCTATAGTATCAAGCTCTGAAACCTCTCTCAGGTTATCTTCTTTCTTTTTGACCGCAACTATAGGCCTTTCCGGACTCTTGAGAAGCTCTTCCTCTTTCTCATCAATCATCGCCAACTGTTTTGCCTTCTCTATATCTTTCACCATAAGCGCAAAGGGTTTGTGCTTCCTTCCGAGAATCCTCCGCACTTCTTTTACCGTTCTGTCATCTGTAAGAGAGCAGATATGATAGCCCCCCACACCTTTTATAGAAATCACATGGCCTTCTTTCACAAGCCCCATGGCTTTCCTTATCGTATCCTGATCATCTTCTGTTTCAATCACTTTGTTATTCTTCTTCAGACTAAGCTTCGGACCGCATTTTTTACATGCAATCGTCTGCGCATGATATCTCCTGTCCATAGGATCTGTGTACTCCTTCCTGCAGTCTTCACACATCTCAAAATCCTTCATAGAAGTATATGGCCTGTCGTAAGGGTAATCCTCTATCATGGAAAACCTGGGGCCGCAGTTTGTGCAGGTTATGAAATAGAAATTATGACGTCTATTCTTTTTATCCCTCAATTCCTTCCTGCAATCTTCGCACATGAAAACATCCGCAGGAAGTATCGTTGCTCCATCTGAACTTTCACTCTTCAAAATCCTGAAATCATCATGTTCTGTATCTACTGGTTCCCTTTCTGACTCTGTTATCTTTGCAAGAGGAGGAAGATCATCAAGTTTTCCAATAAAATCGGGATCATCACATATGACCTCTACACCAGAGCCGATGTTCTTCACTGTCCCTTTAAGACCAAGAGACTTGGCTTTCCTGTAGATATACGGTCTAAAGCCAACGCCCTGTACAACCCCTTTTATGAAATATCTATAAAACATCTTCTTTTATGGTCTTATAGTTGACTATTATATTTTTCGGGTTGTAAAGAGTGAAAATCAGTTAGTTATATAAATAATCCTGATACCCTCTGTTCTGGTGTTTATCAATGAGCCTACTCGATCATGACTGGGAAGAGATCATCACGGAAGAGGAACTGAAAGAACTGCTTGAATCAGATGAGGAATTAATAGCTTATGACGGATTCGAGCCCTCAGGAAGGATCCATATAGCACAGGCTATCATAAGGGCCATCAACATAAACAAGCTCACAAAGGAGGGAATCAAGTTCAAGATGCTCGTGGCCGACTGGCACGGCTGGGCGAACAATAAGATGGGTGGAGACCTTGACAAGATACAGACCACGGGCAAGTATATGATCGAGGTCTGGAAAGCAGCAGGCATGGATATGGACAATGTTGAGTTCGTCTGGGCCTCCGACCTTGTTAAGGATGATAATTACTGGAAACTGGTTATGGAGATCGCCAGGAGTGCTACCCTTAACAGAGTTATAAGATGCAGTCAGATCATGGGGAGGAAAGAGGACGAAGCCCTTCAGGCATCTCAAATTCTTTATCCGTGCATGCAGGCAGCAGACATATTCTACCTCAATGCGAAGATCTGCCAGCTGGGCCATGACCAGAGGAAGGTCAATATGCTCGCGAGAGAGCTGGGACCGAAGCTGGGGTATTTCAAGCCTGTCTCTCTGAGCCATCACATGCTCATGGGGCTTTCAGAGCCTTATCATAAAGTGGAGGATGACATAGAGGATATAAAGAAAGCCATTGAAGAGAAGGATGCGGAAAAACTTTCTTCATTCAGGCTGTTCTCAAATCAGAAGTTCATGACGAAGAACCTGTCCAACCAGCTGAAGAGCGTGAAAAAGAAACTGAAGAAAGGAGAGACAGATAAGGAGTTCATAAAGTTGTTGAAGAAAAGGCTTAAGGAGTATGAGGAAGAGAGGCAGCTCTCCCTCAAGATGTCGAAATCAAAACCGGATACAGCAATCTTCATGGATGATGCGAGAGAGGACATCGACAGGAAGATAAACAAAGCGTACTGTCCTGAAGGTGAGGTTGAGGAAAACCCGCTTATGGAATACGCAAAGTACATGATCTTCGAGAGATTCGACAAGTTCGTTATAGAGAGACCGGAGAAGTTCGGCGGTAATCTTGAATTCTCAAGTTACGAGAAACTTGCAGAATCCTTCGCGAACAATGAACTCCATCCTATGGATCTTAAGAAAGCCATAGCTGAATACATAGATAAGATGATCGAGCCTGTCAGGAAGCATTTCAGAGAGAATGAAGAAGCCAAAAGACTTCTCGAGAAGATAAGAGGATTCCAGGTGACAAGATGAGCCTGAAGAGCCTCGTCAGGAAGAAAGGCCTCGATTCCCTTGTTCTTATAGGGGAGAACGATAACGACATATACTATCATACTGGTTACAGGGGTTTTGCAATACTTATAGTCAAGAAGACTTCCTCATTGATGCTCGTACCTGAACTGGAATATGAGAAAGCGAAGAAGACAGGCCTTAATGTAAAACCGATAGGGAGAGGTATGAAGGAAAAGCTCCTGAAGAAACACCTCAAATCGAAAAAGACAGGGATAGACAAGAAAAGCATGTCCGTCCTCGAATATGAGAGACTGAAAAGACTGATAGGAGGAAGATATTACGATATCAGTGAAGAGCTGTTATCGTTGAGATCGGTCAAGACAGAAAGGGAAGTCAAAAAGATAAAGGAAGCCTGCAGGCTGGGAGATAAAGTTTTCTCGAAGATAATAAACGATTTCAGTTTCAGGACAGAGAAGGAGCTTGCGGATTTCATAAAGAGGGAGATAAGGAAAGCAGGAGCAGAGCCTTCCTTCGAGCCGATAGCCGCTTCAGGGAAGAATTCCTCGATAGTCCATCACAATAATGAAGGTAAGATAAGCAAAGGTTTCCTCCTGCTTGATTATGGGGCGAAGGTGGACGGATACTGTTCCGATATGTCAAGGACCATATACGTAGGCAATCCTAAGAGGAAAGAGATCGAAGAGTATGAAAATCTTCTGGATATCCAGGAAGAATCTCTAGCGAAAGCAGAGAAAGGTGAAAAGGCCAGTAATGTAGACGATCATGCAAGAAAAAACCTCGACAAGAGATTCATCCATTCCCTTGGCCATGGTGTAGGTCTGAATGTACACGAGAAACCTAACATCTCCCCTGATTCCAAAGAGACTCTGGAAAAAGGGAATATCATAACCATAGAACCAGGAGTTTATGAAGAAGGAAAATACGGCATAAGGATAGAAGACACGGCCATCATAATGGAAAAGGGAGCAGAAAGGCTTACAAGAAGTCCGAAAGAGCTTATAATAACAGAAAGGTAAAAGAGTTCCAAAATATTTTTAAATAACTAATCAAACCTAACCCTTATGGCAAATAACGACTTTGAAAACGTCATGTACACCTATTCATCAGAAGAGAACCAGCTCGAAGAGGAGAACAAGGTCCTCAAGGATACTGTTAACAGGCTTAAGAACGAGCTGGACAGGTACAGGGAACCTGCATTGATGGTCTGTGAAGTGAATGATGTATTAGAGGAGAATGTGATCATAAAGGTACCCAATGGTAATCTTTTCTATGTTAACGCTAACCCTAAATTAAAGCTTAAAGCAGGAGATATGGTGCTTTGCGAACAGAAGAACCTCAACATCATAGAGAAAGTGAAGACATCAAAAGGTTTCAATGTCGAGAAATTTGTCATCATGGAGAAGCCCCAGATAAAATGGAGTGATGTAGGAGGGCTTGACAAGCAGGGCGAGGAAGTCAAGGAAGTTGTCGAGCTTCCGATGAAAAAACCAGAGACTTTCAAGAAAGTAGGCATTCAACCTCCTAAAGGGATCCTCCTTCACGGGCCCCCGGGAACAGGGAAGACACTTCTGGCTAAAGCGGTGGCTGCTTCTACAGACTCCACATTCATCGAGATAGTAGGCTCAGAGCTTGTCCAGAAATTCATTGGTGAAGGTGCGAAGATGGTGAAGGACATCTTCAACCTGGCAAGGAAGAAAGCACCCGCTATCATATTCATCGATGAGCTTGATGCTCTTGCAGCCAAAAGGATTGAGATTGGCACTTCGGGAGAGAGGGAAGTACAGAGGACCTTCATGCAGTTCCTCGCAGAGATAGACGGGTTCAAGAGCCTGGATAATGTGAAGGTCATAGGCTGTACGAACAGGAAAGACATCCTCGACCCCGCTATAGTAAGGCCGGGAAGACTGGACAGGTTAATCCACATACCTTCGCCTGACAAAGAAGGGATAAAGAACATCTTCAAGATCCATACCAAGGATATGAAACTCGGAAAGCTTGATATGGATAAGATAGCTAAGAAGATGGAAGGTTTCTCTGGTGCAGAGATAAAGGCAGCATGCACCGAAGCCGGCTATTTCGCCATCAGGGACAACAAGACTACAATAAAACAGCAATACTTCGAGAAAGCGGCTGATAAGGTAGGTAGCAAAGATAAGGAAGAAGGCGCCGAATATATGTCGATGTTCGGATAGAGAAGTAAAATGAAAAAGACCATCCTTTCTTCGTTATTCATTGCTGGTCTTATTGCAGCGAATCTTCTGGGGAACAAGATCACCTATCTGAGCATAGGCGACTTTACCATAAACTTCGCTGTGGGTATTTTCGCTTACCCGATAACTTTCATTATAACCGATATCATCCATGAGGTATATGGTTCTAAAGAAGCACAGAAACTGATCTACTCAGGCATGATATCCATAATATTCGTGCTTCTGCTGACAATTATCGCTATACACATGCCTCCCGCAGACAGGTTCACTTACAACGAATCCTTCAAGAAGATATTCGGTATCTCTGCAAGAGTGCTCGTCGGGAGCTTCACCGCTTTTGCAGTGAGCCAGATGCATGATGTATGGGCTTTCAGACTCCTTAAGAAGAAGATGAAAGGAAAATTCCTATGGTTGAGGAACAATATATCAACAATATTCAGCCAGTTCCTTGATACCACTATCTTCATGTTCATAGCTTTCTATCAGACAACCCCTAAATTCACAGCACCCTTCATATTCTCTCTGATAATCCCATACTGGATACTTAAGATAGTGGTTGCGGCTATAGACACTCCTCTTGTTTACCTGGGTGTCTGGTGGATGAAGGGTAAGAAGAAAGAAAGTTCATAGATCCCAGTATTCATCTCCTACATAATGAAGGTTCTTCACAGATTTGCCTTTTTCCTGTTCTCCCATATCTTCAGAAGAGAGGAGGGCTTCTCCGACAGCAAGAGGTTTCCCATGGGTCTCATCAGCTACTATTATATGGTCTCCTTTGGAAAAATCCCCTGTCTCCTTTATACCTGGTCTCATTATATCAGCTCCCTTGACCACGAACTTTACAGCACCCATATCAACAATCACCCTCGGTAAAAGCCGTGGATTGTCCTGCAATAATTTGAGGTGAGGGAGCCATACATCTTCCGGCCTGATGAAGAGTGTTTTGCCTTCCGCTTTCAGGAGATTGCCCTCTTCGACTACATCCGATTTCTTACCTATAAGACCCTCTGCAGAAGGATTCTCTGCAAGGAAACTCTTTATGTCTTTCTTTGAATATTGTTTTCCCATATATCCAGTTCACCTTCAAGTCTCAAAATAGCCCCTTTTGTATTATAGGGAAGCTGCCTTGATAAGATCACAGCATTCGCATAGCTGTTCAATGCCTCTGATTTATAACCTTTATTGTGATTCTCATAGCAATGAGAGATATGTTTGTTCAGGACATTAAGACCAAGCCTGTAAAGTCCCGAAACATTCACCCTGAATTGTGTGGAGATCTTCATTGCTTTTAAATAAGAATCTTCCGCTTGTCTCAATCTGCCCTCTTCAAGGTCACGCATCCCTTCAGAAGCAATATGTGTGATCGTATAGCCGGCAAGAGAATCGCTGAATCTGCTGTTGCCGGACAATCTCCCTTCATATTCTCTCAGGTCATCACAGACAGAGCAGGCATTATCTACATCACCTTTATCAAGAAATGAAAATCCCTTCGTGTAGAGCCTCGTAAATATCCTGTTCCTGAAGGATTCTGTCTCTTTTTCCGGGAGCCCGTACCTGTCCACGATTGATCTGGCCCTTGAATAATCACTCAGAACATTATCAAGCCCGCCACGGAAAGTAAGGCCTTCCCTGAAACGATGAAGGATCATCGAAGCTCCCGCTCTTATGTCCCTGAGTCTTTCAGGATCATAATCCTTGGCCAGACGATGGGCATTATCAAGGGCCTTTTCAGCGTCATCCAGTGAAGAAAAAAGATTATCATAAACCATCTCGATTGATCTCATTATCTCCTCGTCAAGCTTATAAGATTCCTGCTGCACTACCCATTCAGCGCTCTCTGTCCTGTCCTCAAGCTTGTTTTCCTCATTATGGATATCCTCCTTATAATAACGACTGGGAGAATAACCTGTACGTTCCATGAGCTGAAGCTTCCTTTCAAGTATGTCCATAATACAAGATAATTTCTTGTTGAATTTATAGTTTATGTTTTAAGAACATGTATGCATGGTTAGTCTTCATATAACCCGCTTTCCTATAGAATCCTTCGAGTTCCTTTATATCCGGCCCGTTCACAAAAAGCTGGATATTATTGTTTTTCCATCCATGCGAATATATATGTTCTTCCGCACTCTTGAGAAGCCTCTTACCTATCCCTTTACCCTGCCATGAAGGGTCGACAGCTAAAAAATAAATGGATGATAAAGAAGGGTTACAGTATGTGTTCACTGCCCCGACCAGTTTGTTCTCTTCTGCAACAATGACTGACCCCGGATCATCTTCCACTTTCTCTTCAAGGGCCTCTTTCGTCTGGAGCGACTTCCAATTAAGCCCTACCGCTTCCATTATCCTTTTATACTGTTCGTGGTCCTTATTCTGATAAGGTCTTACTATTACCATAAAAATCAACCAAAAAAGAGCATGCTCATAAGTTACATCCGTTCATCATAGCCGGAAGCTCAGTGGGTGTTCACTTAATCATCGCATGCAGGTATATGATATGTGTCCTCATTTAATAAACTTACCGTTAATATTAAATACAACTTGTTAAAGCTTTGAAGGAGCTAAATGATACCTTACGACAGGAGGATCGTAGAACATAAGCTCAATATCTACAGGCATCCTCCGGAAGAGAAAAAGAGGGACCACACAACTTTAGGATTGATGACCCTGATTATCATCCTGTTGATACTCTGAAATCAAGGCAGACCCTGAATGTCCTTGGTGCGTGCTGTCCACACTTAGTCAGGGAAAGCTTCTCATAAGAAAGATCTTTCCCCCTGCAGGCTTCAGCAACTTTCTCTTCAGCCTTGTGAAAATCATCAATATGAAGGAAATCATAGAAATGGACTACTGTTCCGTGTTTAGAAGCTGAGAGAGCTGTATCAAGGAAATCCTCGGCAGATTTAGGGAGAGGCATGAGGATGCGATCGAATTTCCCAAGCTTCGGAACGATATTATTCACATCATCATTGTAAAGGGTGACATTCTTCAGCTTATTGAGCCTGATATTCTCAAGACCATATTCATGCCCCTCAGGGTTTATCTCGACTCCTGTTATAGACTTAGCTTCGGTATTCCTGGCAAGGACGCATGGATAAGGGGCTGCTCCGGAAAACATCACAAGGATCTCTTCACCTTTTCCAACTTCGTGAGTTATCCTTTTCCTCTCAGTGGAAAGCCTCGGAGAGAAATATACCGTATTCACATCAACCTTTATCCTTGCATTGTTCTCCTTATGGACAGTCACTGTCTTCTTCTCTCCGGCAAGATGCTTTACCGGTTGCACCCTATAGGTGCCGTCATGGATGCCCGCTTTCTTAACAACAGTATTTATGTTCTTCTGGCATCTGAGGAGAGCTTCAGCTATCAATCCTTCCTTATCTTTCAAATCATCATCTATCTCGAGTATTGCTATATCCCCTATAGTATCGAAGGCAGTCTTCACCTTCTCAAGCTCGTCTTCCGAAAGCCTCTCTTTAAGTATATCCGATAGTGTATTCTCCTTCGGAGCCTTAGGCATCTCTATATTGACTTCCTCTACACCATCTAAGGAAACTTTCTCTTTCAGGGGGAAATAGATATAACTGTCATCCTTGAAGATCTTATGGTCCTTATCGAACAGATCCTGTTTTATGATCTGCCTCTTGACCTTTTCAGCATCCCTGAGTCTTGCCCTGACAACATGCATAAAGATAGGTATAGTGTATCGTTTTAAAAATATTTGGCAAAATAGATAAAGAGAGCCTGAATCATCTATGAATATGGATCCTGAAGAGATATTAAGTAAGTATTATGAAGGCACGGAAGCTTATCATTATGTCCTGACTCACGGAAGGAAAGTTGCAGAGAAAGCCCTGGAAGTTGCTGAAAGAGTAAAAGACCTAAATCCTGATAAGAATTTCATATATGAAGCTGCCCTCCTCCATGATATAGGTGCTATCAGGACTGATGCGGAACAGATAGGATGCCATGGCGAAGAGCCTTACATAAAACACGGTATTCTCGGGAGGGAGATCCTGGAAAAAGAAGGCCTGCCTGAACATGCTCTTGTCTGTGAGAGGCATCTCGGGATAGGCCTCACAAAAGAGGATATCAGAGAACAGCAACTGCCTCTTCCTGAAAGGGATATGAAACCAGAGACGATTGAAGAGGAGATTATAACTTTTGCAGATAAATTCTATTCGAAGAAGCTTTACCTGAATGAGGAGAAACCTATCAAGCTCATAAGGGAAAGCCTGAGGAGAAAGGGAGAGCATAAGGTCAGGAGATTCGATGAATGGATGATGAAATTCAGGGAACCTAACCCATAATTATAAGTGCCGCTCCTGTTACAAGAATGACTGTCGAGATGATCTTATGCACAAGATGATTCTCATGGAACATCCTTCCTCCGATGATTGTAGTGAAAAGAGTCGATAATCTCCTTATCGGAACAACGAGAGTGACCATGCCCAAAGAGAGAGCCGAGAAATGAAGATAATCAGCAAGTATAAGCGCCACCGCTGCTGCAGGCACGAATACAGGTGAGTCCCTTAAGCCCTTTGAGAGGTCCTTAAAACCATCATACTTGAAAAGGAGTATACCCAGGAAGAAAAGGGCTGAGAAAAGATACGTGAAGAAAAGATAATCAGTTACAGGTATCGAATCAACGATCTTCTTGGAGAACACTGCTGATAATGCAAGAAGGAAAACTGCAGCTATGGTGAAGATGAAATACTTGTTCCTGAATTCTTTAATGTGCCTGAAAAAATCAAGGTAATGGTCATGGATCTGGATGAAATAACCCCCCGCCATCACAAGGAAGATGCCTATTATCTGTACAAGATTTACCCTCTCGCCGAGGAAGATATAAGACAGGAAAAGCAGGAATAAAGGGCTCAGATTCGTCATAGGAGCCACGGATGAAAGCTCCATATGGTGTATAGCTTTCGTGAGTAGAAGCCAGGCCAGGGAAGCAAGAACCGACCTTATGATTATCATGCCAAAGATACGGAGAGAAAGATGCCAGTCAAGGAACGGGAGGTAAACAAGCTGTATCACAGCTATCGTGACAAAGATGGAAGCCAGGAGTTCTGTGGAATGTTCCTTCCTGAGGGCTTTTTTCCTGATGATATTATAGGCAGAAAGAAAGACTGCAGAAAGTATAGCGAATATGAACCATTCCATATTAAAAAAACTCACCAAGGCCCTTCTGTGGTTTCTTCTTCTCGATTATCCTGTCAAGATCCTTCCCGACACGTTCTGTAGAGAATTCATGCCTCTCACACAATATTTTCTTGACTTTCTCAGGGTCAGCTTTCTTCCAGTCAAGGGAATAATCATCAGTCACGGGCATGTTCTTGAAAAGATAGAATACCTCCTGCCAGGTCACTTCTCCATTCCAGCCGGCCTCCTTGAAGATGCCCTCTATATTGTCCTTATTGTTCTTCACTATCTTAAGGCCCTTCTTAGGACCTATGCCCTTGACACCCCCTTGGTTGAAATCAGTACCGACAAGCATCGATAATGCTATCAGGTGATCCTGATCAACGCCCAGCTCGTTAAGATTCTCTGAAAGGTCAAAAAGCTGCGGTTTTATGTTATCATAAGACAGTTTGTTCTGCTTTTTCTTCTTCTGGGAGATTGTAAGATTCCTGACTACATGGGAAGCACCAAAAAGGAGAGCATCAGTGTCCTGGCTCACAACCATATCACAGTCTCCTTTCTTCACCATATGAGCTGCCTGGGCCTCCCCCTCGGTAGGCGCCTGCACCCAGGGGATTCCCAGACCATCAAGGAGCTCCTTCGCCTCTTCCACCATATCCTTGGTCAGGGAAGATATCCTTGACGAGTATTTCTTCATCCCTTCAATATCCTCTTTCTCCGCTGCCTTATTATATTCCTCTTTGGCTTTCTCCTTGAGCTCTTTTCTCCTCTCTACCTCTTTCCTCTTAAGCTCAGGGTGTTTCCCGTCAAAGACGAAAACAAGTTTTATCCCATAACTCATGATCCTTACTGACCTGAGGAAAAGGCCGTTAAGATGCGAGGTTATATTCCCTTTGGAATCCTGGAGAGGCGTGCCATCCCTCATCCTCAAAGAAGAGAGGAACTGGTAAAGGATATTATAACCGTCAACGACGAGAGTTTTTCCTCTCAACTCTTCCATAGAAGTCTCTTTCGATACCAGAAGTGAAGCCAGGTTAGTTCCCATCTTTGATCCTGTATGTTGTAATTATCCTGAACTCGTTGTTGAGTTTCTCCTTCGCTTTCTTCGTGAGCTCTCCTGTATAGATGAAAAGGCATGGCAGGCGTTCAAGCTGGGCACCTACATAAGCCTGGGAGAGATCAGAATCACTGCATTTCTTCTTGGATTTAGCGACAGCATAATATTGCAATTTACCTACCGGACTCGGGATAAGGATCTTATACTCTATCTCCGAAGCTCGGACAATGTTCTGGGAAAGGACCACTATACCTGCACTGTCGAAGAAACTTTTCACTTTCCCTGAGAGCTCATTATCCTCACCACCGGAACTTTCAGAGGGACTTGTCCTCTCTTGTCCCTTCTCCTTATCCTCTTTCTGATGGGGCTCCTGGGATGTCCTTCCCTCATCAGGGACATGTCCCTGGGACTCTGCTTTTTGTTCTTCTGCCTTTCCACTGCTCTTCTGAACATCCTTTTCCGGTTTTGCAGATGTATTAGTATCATCCGTTTCTTTTTTCTCTTCAGGATTATCTTCGGGAGAAGGCTCTTTCCCTTCATGTTTGGTCGTTTCTTCCTTCTCTTCCTTAGTGGTTTCGCTTCTCTTCTCTTCTGAACCGGAATTGCCTTTAAGGATACTCTGTGCTTCCTCATTATCAGTAAGGAACCATTTCCAGTAATTATGTTTCTCACCGCCTACCGACACCTCTATAGGTTTGGCGAAATCCTTTATGTTCTGCATGGAAACCCTTGTTACAGAGTCAAGCTCGGAATCCTTCACTACCTTCTTTTCCTTCAGCAGTTCGAGAGCTTTCTTCTCAGGTGCTTTAAGATAATCCGTATACTCAAGGAGTTTCTTCTCCTGGCCTTTCGTATAATAAAGCGGAGAGCCTCCCACTTTAAGGTTAGTGCAGAAGATCTCCTTCTTACCCACAAGCTCGGAAAGGAAAGCGCCGGCCATTATAGAATTAAGACCCAGCTCCTTCGATAACTGCATAGGAAGCATGGGCCCTTTCCTGCTGACAACATCTGTTATCTTGTTCTTATCCATCAATAAGGAAGAATCAGGGATGGTTTAAATAATTTTCTAAGGCCTTACCCACCTTACCTCGTAATAGACAATATCATTCTCACCATCAACTATGCCAATAAGGAGCCTCTTCTTCGTGGAATGCGCTACCCTATTCTTAGCGGAAAAATCATGCCAGGTCAACTCTCTCCTTTCATGCACCGGATAGACCACCCATTTAGCATGATCTTCTCCTGGTTTGATCCCCCTGTCATAAACGCGGAACTCAGCACCGAACTTGAGGGCTGTTTTAATAACATAGCCCCTGTTCCTGAAATCCCTGAAGACACAGTACTTGACCCAGAAATCCTTCTCCCTCCTCTTAGCCTTCCTGAAGAGCCTGTCAAAGGAATACTCCTTCCCTCTGCCATCCTTCACTGACAATTTCTTCTTCTCGACAAGGTAAAGAGCTTCATAGATCGACAGCTGGACCTTTTTGCCGAAGAGGGTGCCGAAAGAGCTCTCGTTATAAAGGTCCCTCGCATCGTCACTATCCTCTGTGATCACCGCATCATCCTGTAAAACTGAATATATCATGCCTTTAAGGAGAGAATGATATTATTAAAATATAATTATTTTCCATATAGACAAAAAATAACCTATATAAATGTCCGGAACATACTAATCCTCATGGGAAAGATCAGAGGGACAGTGTTAGGAACAGCATCGATGATCCCTACGAAAGAGAGGAACCTTACATCCATCCTACTGGAGTATGCGGATAAGGGAATCCTGTTCGACTGCGGGGAAGGCACACAGAGGCAGATGAAATATGCAGGCATCAAGCCGAATAAGGTATCTAAGATACTCATCTCCCACTGGCATGGGGACCATGTCCTGGGCCTGCCGGGTCTTCTCCAGACAATAGGTAATACGGACAGTGAGAAGAGGATCGAGATCTACGGGCCGAGAGGTTCAAAAAGATTCTTCGAGAACATGCTCAAAGGATTCATCTACGATACCGAGCTGGAGATAGAAATTATCGAATGCACAGACGGGGTTATCTATGAGGATGACAGTTTCACTATCGAAGCCAGGGAACTGAGCCATGGAACCCGATGCATGGGTTATGCATTCAGGGAGAAAGATGCCAGGAGGATGAAGAAAGAGAAGATCGAAGGGCTTCCGGGGCCCATTGTCGGACAGCTACAGAACGGCCAGGAGGTCAAACATGAAGGGAAGAACATAAAACCCAATGATGTAAGTTATATGGAAAAGGGAAAGAAAGTATCTTTCGTCTTCGATACAGAACCATGTGATAATGCCCTTAATCTTGCCAGGGAAGCGGATGTCCTGTTATGTGAAGCAACTTTCCTCGAAGAATTATCCGATAAAGGAAGGGAATTCAAGCATATGACCGCAAAACAGGCAGGTCTTTTAGCGAGTAATGGAGACGCAGGAAGGCTCATATTATGCCACTTCTCGGGTAGGTATAAGACTACAGAAGCGCTTGAAGAGGAAGCGAAAGATGTCTTCCCTGATAGTAAATGCGCATATGATCTTTTCAGGTTCAATGTATAAAGAATAGGTAATAAACAAAAAAGCTTTAAATCATTACACCAAGATTTTCTGTATGGCAGAGATAATCTCTATAGCGGTAATACTCCTGTTCGGAACGATATTCTCTGCTATAGCGTATAAACTCAAGGTATCCAATGTCTTCTTCCTCGTCCTTACAGGGATGGTGATGGGCCTGTTCGGCTTCGCGGATTTCTCGAATGAGATGATCATAACCATAAGCGAGCTCACTCTTATAATGGTGGTCTTCGACTCGACATCGAAATTTGATATAAAGAATGTGATGAGATATTCCAGAGAGAGCATAAAATTAACATTAGTATTCTTAGGATTGGTCCTTCTCATACTTACTCCATTAACCATGTATTTCTTCGATATCAACCCCAATATGTCGCTTGTAATAGCACTATTATTTTCTGCATTGATGTACGGCATAGATCCTGCTGTCTCATTGGCCGTACTTAAAGAGAAGAAAGACAGGGTCATCAATGTGCTTGATATAGAGGCCATAATAAACACACCACTTACACTTATCCTGTCGATGGTCATGATAGACATGATCAAGGGAGGAACGGCGGATCTTTCAGGCCAGTTCGTTATGTTCCTCCAGCAGTTCTTTGTGGCTATAGGTGTGGGGATAGTATTCGGATACTTTGTAGTACATGTGATGAAGAAGAATTTCTTCCAGGAACTCTCTCACCTGATGGTCATAACCTCGGCTATAATGGTCTATGTGCTCTCGGATGTGATGAGCGGAAGCGGAGTCCTGGGTGTGACTACATTCGGACTTATATTCGGGAATCACCGGATCAAGCATAAAATAGAGCTAGAGAAATTCGCAAGCGTCTTTGCAAATACCCTGGAGATATTGGTTTTCATACTCCTCGGGACGGTCATAGTCAAATACTCCCAATACAGGACTTTCGAAGAGCTCCTCATCGGTTCTGCACTCTTCATAATCTACCTGATAATAAGGTATATAGCCATCGTGATGTCCATCAAAGGCATAAACTTCAGGAAGAAACTTTTCATGACTCTCAATGTTCCTAAAGGGATAGATGTAGCTGTAGTGATACTCATAATAATCTCTTCAATATCCAATGTGGAAGGCATGAACGCTATCAGGAACATCAGTCTTCTCTTCGTGCTTTACAGTATCGTGCTCTCCACTGTAGCTTCATTGTTCAATGACTGGTTCTTCGGGAAAGAGCACAAAGGTGCTGCAAAATGACACAGAAAAGGAAAGGGACTGTGGCTGAAAGAGACCTTGTGCATAAATTCTGGGATAAGGATATACCGGCTGTAAGAGTGGCAGGGTCAGGATCGATGAAATACCCCTCACCTGATATAATTGCAGGAAACAGGCTCAGGAAGCTCGTAATCGAATGCAAGACGGTAAAGGGCACGAAGTTATACATCCCGAAAAGGGAAGTTAAAGAACTAAGGAGATTCAGCGAGATGTTCGGAGCCCAGGCATGGATAGCTGTTAAGTTCGATAAATGGTTCTTCGTGCTTCTTGAGGATATGAACGAGACAAAAGAATTCTTCTCCATGAACACAGATTATGTAAAATTGAGAGGTCTTCTCTTCGAGGATATAGTTAAAGAGTTCGATTGATGGAAATTCTCGGAGTATAAGTATATATAACGAAAGATTTATATAGTTGAAGAACAGGTGTATTTATCCATACAAATATTCTGAGGGGGGGAGGTAAATGAGGCTTACAAAAAAGTTGGTGAGAGAAGTTGTTAATGAGCTCGCCGGTGAAGACTGTTATAAGGCAGCAAACCTTATCTACAAGGAGCCAGTCGCTGAAGAGGATATAGCGGAGATCATGGACAGTGAAGTGAAACAGGTCAGGAATCTTCTGTACAGGCTTAACCAGTATAATCTTGCGAAATTCAAGCGCATGAAGAATGAGAAGAACGGATGGTACACTTATTTCTGGAGCTTCAATAAGAAAAGAGTAAAAGAGCTTTCGAGAAGGATGAAAGAAGCAAAGATAGAGAGGCTCAAATACAGACTAAGGGTAGAGAACGAAACTCAGTTCTTCACATGCAAGGATAAGTGCATGAGGCTTGACTTTGAAAAGACTCTGGAATTCGACTGCACTTGCCCTGAATGCGGGAAATACCTGTTCCAGGAAAACAACAAGAAGAAAGTGAGAGAACTGAAGAAGCAGATCAGAGAATTAAAAAAGGAAATCGAATGATTTCCTTACTTCTTCTATGAAAGAGGAATGCTCATAAACACCAAGCTCTGAGATTATTCCTGTTATATACTTAGGATTTATCATATCGAATGCATAATTATGTATAGTGACATTCTCAGGAGCATCAGGCCACACCTCTTTCCTGTGCCTTTCCTCTATCTCCTCAAGGAAGCCGAATACAGACTCAGGATCAACTTTCCATGAATCAGTACAGCACAAGACAGGTATATCCCTGTCACAGGCTTCCTTTGCGAAAAGCTCAGAGCCGACTTTATTGAACACTTTCGTTGTTGTTATCGCATCAGCCCCAAGGAGGACAAGATCAGCTTTCTTTATAGCGTGCCTCGCTGCCGAATCAGTGTAATGAGTGACTTTTATACCCGCCTCAGAAAGTTCTTTCGCGGTCTTCCTTCCCTGGTAGAGGGGCCTTGTCTCTGTATTATGGACCTCAAAATCTATGCCCTTCCTCTTGGCTTCCTTCAGAATGTTACATACTGTTGAGGAATGGCAATGGGTATAGACTATATCCCCATTCTTTATACGCCTAGAGCCCATCACCCTTATCTCTTTCTCTGCATCCCTGAAGTGATTAAGAATCTCCTCATGTTTGAGCTCAATATGTGTCTTTAGCTTTTCCACAGACTTCGTATTGAGTTTATGGAAATAATATCCCATAGCGTTCCTCAAAGCAGGCTCTGTCTCCCTCGTAGCTATAAGCTTCTCAGAAGCTTTCTTAAGATAGTTGAGAAACTTCTCAGGGTCATCTGTAGTGATAGTCTTTGAGTGTTCATACAAAGCCTTGGTTGCTTCCCTGGCGACAGCCACTGCCCCCTGGATCTTGAGGGACTTTATGTCCCTGCAGACCGAATTCAGAGACATCTTTATTTCTTCTTTGTGGACTTAGACTTTTTCTTCCTGCCAGGTTTCTTCTTTCCGGCTTCCATCGCTTCGATCTTCTTCTCTTCCTGCTCTATCTTCACTTCTTCCTTGGCTATCTTCTCTGTCATCCTTTCGATGTTTATATCCATCCTGCCGATCCTTCTTTCAAGAAGCACCAGAATTCTTAGACTATAGACAACAGCCGCCAATGTACCGATGATTATTGCTAAAGTTATTGCGAGATAAGGTTCTTGTACCATGATTAATACCTCCTTTTTTTAATTATCTTTGATTCAGTAATATAAATAATTTACTGATTTTGGATTCTTTATTGCATCATTCATCTTACCAATCCTTTCAGGATACTCTCTGTCTCCTGGAACATTATCTCCCATGCGATCTTATTGTCTTTCAGTATATAGTGATTGGTAGAGTTTGCTATATATCTCATATTCTCCTTTATATCCTTGAATTTACCATGAAGTTCCGAATCATCCAGAGCAAGCCCATAGAAGGTGCTGACCTCTTTGAGCGTCTTTCTGAGTTTATTCTTATCATAATCCTCTTTCAATCCATTGAACAGATCATAGATGTCCTTCCCGTCCTGCCTGTTAAGAAGCGCGACGATCTTCCTTGCAAGCAGGCTCTCGAGCGAATAGACCTTCATTATATTGCTTTGTCCACTGAATAACGGAGACCTTACCTCTATAGTCTCCGCTCCACCTATAATTCTGTCATGACCGAGATAGAACTCTACCTGTATCCTGTCCTTATTTTCCAGTTCGTTGATATAATAACAATCAAACCTCAATGTATCATTCATCAATCTCGGCTTTCCTATACTGAATCCCTTTATACTCTCCATCTTTTTAATTATATACTCCTTGGCCTTCTCCCTGTCATTGTTTATGAAATCAACATCGATATCCTCAGAAAATCTTCCTCTATCCTTCATATATCCCCTGTTAAGCGCTGTTCCTCCCTTAAGGATAATCTCATCCTTAAAAGTGAGATATAAACGAGTCAAAGCTTCAGTTATCTTCTGATCCTTACAGACATAATTCTTGCCTATACCTCTCTCAAATGCTATCCTCCTTATATCCCTCAATCCCATCTTCTCTCACCTAAGTTATCCATTATCCTCCATTCCTTATTGTAAGTATATGAGATCCTGCTGTTTGGTATCAGCCTCAGATTATTTTTTACCCTCGATTTCAATCTCCTCATAACATGGTCCGGGGTTTTTTTGCCCAGCCTCATCAGAAAATATCCGAGTTTCTGGTATAATGAGCTTTTATCGTATGCGGCCAGATTCCTTAGCATATTACTCCATTTTATATCAGCTTCCTCCAATGCCTTTATAACATTCCCATAACCACCTGCAGATTCAGGGAAAGCGAGGCAGTCTATGATCGTTTTCTCAGTATCTGTAACCAATATGCCTCCCTTTTCCTCTATCCCTGTCTTGTGCTTAAGGTTTATGAAATGAAGTCTATAATCTAACAGTTTTATCCTATAAGACTTTCTGCCTGTCATCACAAAAATAGTTGAGGGTTCGTAATCAATCAGGTTATGAACCCTGAGCGCAGTTATGAGACATACCGGACCGGCACCCAATTCTGAAGCTATTCTATAAGGGTCATCAAGGAAAGCTTCTTTAAGAACATAATAAGATCTTTTCAATCTCAGGATATATTGTTTTCTTGTAAGGTTGGTTAAAATTTGGTTGATATTTTTCTCTGGAAACAATTCTTTAATCTCAGAAGAAGTGTGTATCTTATGACTCTGCCTGAATAAACGGATTATCTTCTGCTCGGTAGGTGTTAGATAGTTTTTCATATCGAAAAAATCATTTTTTTGCATATTATGTTGATATAAAAAACTATTATTTAAATGTTGGTAAAATCAATCAATCCCTACAGGAATCAGCACCCCCTAAATTTCCTTTGAAGTAATCATCCAGCAGATCATCAATCTTTTTCGGGGTAGTGGTTATTGTATTTATCCCTAAATCATTGAACCAGGAGATAGCCTTTGGCCCCATACCTCCAGCTATCATGACATCAGCTCTGTTTTCTGAAATGAATTTTGGGACATCTCCTGGATTGTGATTGGCAAGGAATGGGTTTTCCTTGGTCTTTATATCCTTGATACCTTCATTTTCTGAATCGATGAAGATATAATATGGGCATCTACCGAAATGTCTGGCCAGAGTGCTGTCAATTCCTTTATTTTCTTGTACTGCAAATGCGATTATCATTCTGTCTGAACTCTTTGGGATTATCAGGTTTTTAAACTTTTTCTGTATTTCTTTATCATCCAGATAATATTCTGAAATCATCCCAAAATATGGCACCCTGACACCTTTGTTTCTCATGGAACTTTTTTTCGTATGAAATATCTTTTGTTGTTTTCTTTATGGTATTATAGTTATATTTCATAATATATCATTAATAATAATAATAATAATTTTCTATATAGAAAATAATAAAATAATAAGATTTGATGGGAGAAAGAGAATTTTCTTTTCTTTTACTTCAAATAAAAGAATTAATTTTAATTAATGAATTTTTTCCACAGGAAATAATGGTGTGGGGGTGTGCCGTTAAAGGAAAAATAATATAAACCCCCTGTTCTTATGGAACGAGACAATGGGAAATAATAATCTAGTCGGATTCTTTGAAAAATATCTTACAAGAGAACCTCTTTTCAAGAACAAGAAAGTTCTGCAATCATCTTATGTACCTGAAGATATACTTCACAGGGAGAATGAGATAAACCAGATTGCTAATGTGATAGCTCCCAGTCTGAGACTGGAAAGACCTTCCAATATTTTTGCATATGGAAAGACAGGTACAGGAAAAACCCTGTCGGTGAAGAATGTGACTGATCAGATGCAGCAGGTGGCTAATCAGAAAGATATTCCTCTTACAATATTCTATATCAATTGTAAACTGAAGAAAGTCGCGGATACTGAATACAGGCTCATGGCACATCTATGCAGGGAGATGGGTAAGAGCATCCCTCCCACAGGTCTTCCGACCGATGAGATCTACAAAGTATTCTTTGATGTTATAGATTCGAAGGAGCAGGTTGTCATACTGGTTCTTGATGAGCTCGATCAGCTTGTAAGGAAGGCCGGGGATGAGGTTCTTTATAATTTCACCCGTATGAATTCTGAACTGAGCAAGGGGCAGATATCGATAATAGGTATCTCTAACGATCTTCTCTTTGCTGATTCCCTTGATCCAAGGATAAAGAGCTCCCTCTCTGAAGAGGAGATAGTCTTCCCGCCTTATAATGCGGTCCAGTTGCAGCAGATCCTCAAGAAAAGAGCTGCGGGGGCTTTCAAGGAGGGTTCTCTTGATGATGGTGTCATCGAGAAATGTTCGGCTTACGCTGCCAGGGATCATGGGGATGCCAGGAGAGCTTTAGAGCTTCTCAGGGTTGCTGGTGAGTTAGCTGAAAGGGACGGCAAGACCCAGATAACCATGGACTTCATAGATAAGGCAGAGGAGAAGATAGAGAAGGATAAGGTCATAGACCTTGTTGATGCCCAGCCCAAACAGTTCCAGGTAGTACTGTATTCTGTATTCTCCCAGTACAATCCAAAGGATAACAGTCCTTTGTATACAGGGGATGTATATGATAATTATAAGAGCACGTGCACTTCCACGAACCTGAGGCCCATCACCCAGAGAAGGGTATCTGATATCCTGGGTGAGCTGGATATGATGGGGATAATAAACGCGAAGATCATCTCAAAAGGCAGACACGGAAGGACGAGGGAGATAACGCCTTCCCTTTCACCATCATCGTTGACCAAAGTGAGGAAGATTCTCGAGGAGAGGCTTGATCTGTAATATGGATAAGAGAAGAGAGCTCGTCAGCATATTCATGGAGAAGGGAATTCTTGTTTCTCCTGAGTTTGTTGATAAGATCCACGGTTCTGAGGATAAAGCGAAGAAGGTAGTGGATATGCTCTCTTCAAAGGATGAGCTTCCTGCAGTGATGAATCATAAGATAGAAAAGCTTATATCTTCCTCTTCTGATGTCAAATGGGAGGAGCTTGAACATATTCTGGCTGATGCTGAGAAGAAGGGTGACCCTGAGACAGCAGACAGGGTGACTTCTGCAGTTGAACAATCGCGTGAGAGGAAGGAAGAATTTGCTGATGTAGAAGTTGATTATTCTTATAAGGATTCGGAGAAGAAGAAGGATATCCAGACTTTCGTCTCTTATTTCAATGAAAGATACACGGCTCTCAAGAATATACTTCAGAACAGGCAGGAGCTGGAGAGGGCTACATCGATAAACAGGGTCAAGGGTCTGGAGGGAAAGGAGTCTGTATCAGTCATAGGGATGGTCAAGGAGATCTCGGTCACGAAGAACAATAATATAATTCTCACACTGGAGGATCTGAGTGGTGAGATAAATGTCCTTATCAATAAGAACAGGGACGATCTTTACCAGACTGCCCAGTATATAGTCAATGATGAGGTCCTTGCCATAACCGGTACAGGCACAAAATCCATAATTTTCGCCGATACGGTCATCTTCCCTGATATCCCTCTACATAATGAGCTCAAGAAAGGTCCGGAAGAGGTCAATGCGGCTGTACTCGGGGATATCCACATGGGTTCGAAGCATTTCCTCTGGCGACAGTTCAAGAGGATGATATCGTGGCTGAAAGGTGATTTCGGCAATGATGCACAGAAGGAGGAAGCTGGGAAGATAAAATATCTTTTCCTCGTGGGTGATCTTGTGGACGGAGTAGGCATCTATCCGGGGCAGCAGGAAGACCTTGAGCTGGATGATATTGAGGCTCAGTATGATGAACTGGCTAAATACCTGAAGGAGATACCAAAGGATATACAGATAATAGTCTGTGCCGGAAATCACGATTCTGTGAGGATCCCGGAGCCCCAGCCAAGGCTCCCGAAAGACTTTGCCAAGTCCATATGGGATCTTGAGAATGTCACGATGGTAAGCAATCCTTCTTATGTGACGGTCGGGAAAAAGGATAATTTTCCCGGTTTCTCTGTATTATTATACCATGGGTTCAGTTTCCCTTACATAGCTGATCATGTTGAGCCGATAAGAGCAGGAGGAGGCCTGGAAAAGCCCGAGCTGATCATGAGGTTCCTCTTGCAGAAGAGACACCTGGCTCCTTCCCATCAATCGACGCAGTATATACCTGATGAGAGATCCGATCCCCTGGTGATAACCAAAGTACCCGATCTGTTTATAACGGGGCACATACACAGGACCACTATCAGCAGTTACAGGAATGTGACTATGATAAACGGTTCCACCTGGCTGGGCATGACAGATTATCAGGAGAAAGTGGGCCTTAACCCCGAGCCGGGAAGGATTCCTATAATAAACCTTAAGACAAGGAAAGCGAAGATAATGAGGTTTTAGATGACAGAAAAAAGTGAATATATGGATGAGTATTTCCGGATGCTGGACAGTGAGCTTGAGAGATGTAAGAAGCATGCCGGTAAAGCGAGGGAGAAAGGTTATGATCCTGAACAGAGGGTCGATGTTCCCCTGGCTGCAACGATGGCTGATCGTGTAGAAGGGCTTATCTCTACAGTAGCTCCGCAGCTTGTTGACACTGATATGGCCAAGAGGATCGAGGAGCTGGAGAAGAAATACACTCCCCAGTCATGGGAGATAGCTCTCATAATAGCAGGGGAGGTGGCCCAGCAGAAGTTCTGCAGTTTCAGTGACAAGAAAGAGGCCATAGAAGTAGGTATAAGGACAGGTATGGCATACAGTACAGCCGGCATAGTAGCTGCCCCTCTTGAAGGTCTGGTTGAAGTCAAGATAAAAAAGAGGCAGGATGGGGGTGAGTATCTTTCATCGATCTATGCCGGACCGATAAGAGGTGCCGGAGGAACCGCAGCTGCTGTCTCAGTTATAATCTCAGATTATGTGAGAACAAAACTTGGTATCTCAAAATATGACCCTACAGAGCAGGAGGTCAAGAGATTCGTCAGGGAGATATATGATTACCATGAACGTGTCACGAACCTCCAATATCTTCCGTCAGAAGGTGAACTGGAACAACTGGTGAGGAATCTGCCGGTAGAGGTAAGCGGGGATCCGACTGAAAAGCTGGAAGTGAGCAATTATAAGGATCTTGATCGTATGGAATCTAATCTCATACGTGGAGGGATGTGTCTTGTGCTCGCTGAAGGTGTCTCCCAGAAAGCAGTCAAGTTATGGAAGAGGCTTTCTTCCTGGGGCAAGGATTTCGGGCTCGAATGGGATTTCCTGAAAGAGTTCCTGGACATACAGAAGAAAGCTAAGGCGAAAAGTTCCGGTGAGAAGAAGACCGAGCAGAAAGTGGCTCCTAATTATACCTTCATTTCAGATCTGGTTGCCGGGAGACCTGTTTTCTCTTATCCTCTCAAAGTGGGGGGTTTCAGGCTCAGGTACGGCAGGAGCAGATGTTCAGGGCTTTCTTCTGCAGCCATCCACCCTGCCACAATGGCTCTTCTCGGTGAGTTCATAGCTGTAGGGACCCAGCTCAAGACAGAGAGGCCGGGCAAAGCATCGGCAATGTCGCTGACTGATGATATTGAAGGGCCGATAGTGAAACTTGAGGATGGCTCAGTGGTCAGGGTGAATTCGGATGAGAAGGCGAGAGAGGTCAGGAAACAGGTAGAGGAAGTCCTTTATCTGGGAGATATACTTGCTAATTTCGGTGATTTCAGCGAGAATAATCATAATCTGGTTCCGGCAGGATACTGCCCTGAATGGTGGGCTCTGGAGTTGGAGAAGGCAGTGAAGGAAAAGCTCGGAAGTCCTGTCAGCAAGAAGCTTGCGGAGTCTCTTGGAGAGAGTGAGGAAAATTTATCAGGATTGTTCAGGGATCCGATAAACACAGAAGTATCTTTTGAGCTTGCGAAGAGAATCTCCTCCAGGCTGGATGTCCCTCTGCACCCACATCATACATTTTTCTGGGGACTCATCTCTAAAGAGGCTCTTATCAGATTGAGAGAATCCGCAAAAGAGGCGAAAGTGGTCAGGGAAGAGAACAGGATAAAGAAACTTGTCATCAGTTATGATGAGCAGGTCAAGGAGACACTCGAATCTCTCGGAGCCCCTCATGAGCTTGCAAGTAATGAGTATATAGTGTTCGGGCCTGATGAGTCGGTGATACTTTATGATACTTTAGATATAGAGAATTATTCCGAACCACAGAGCCAGGAGGTTCTCGGGATCGTCTCTGAGCTTAGTGGTGTAAGGATAAGGGACAGGGCAGGCACTTTTGTAGGTGCAAGGATGGGAAGGCCCGAGAAGGCCAAGATGAGGAAACTGACCGGAAGCCCCCATACACTTTTCCCGGTAGGGGAGGAAGGCGGCAGATTGCGGAGTTTCCAGTCGGCAGTGGAGAACAGGAAAGTCACGTCGGATTTTCCTGTATATTATTGTGATAAGTGTAATAAGGAAAGGATATACCCTTATTGTGAGGACTGCAACAGCAAGACGGAGAAGATGTACTTTGTTGAGGATTCCGGGCTTACCAGAGAAGAAAGCGAAAAGGCAGTCTCTTACAGGAAGAAAGAAGTAGATATAGCCAACCTTTTTGATAGGGCAGTGAAACAGCTCGGCGTGAAAGTCTATCCTGATGTCATAAAAGGTGTAAGGGGAACCACTAATAAGGAGAGGATCCCGGAGAACCTTGCTAAAGGCATTCTCAGGGCGAAACATGGTGTTTATGTCAACAAGGACGGGACTACAAGGTATGATATGACCGAGCTTTCGCTTACACATTTCAAACCGGATGAGATCCATACTTCTGTTGAAAAACTGAAAGAGTTGGGCTATAACAAGGATATCTATGGAAATCCGCTTGAGAACGGTCAGCAGATAGTGGAGATGAAACCTCAGGATCTCGTCCTTCCCTGTAATAAGGATTCTTTTGATGACCCGGGCGACAGGGTACTTTTCAATGTTGCAAATTTCATAGATAATCTCCTGGTGAATTTTTACGGCCTGGAACCATACTATAACCTCAAGAAACCATCCGATCTTGTTGGTCATATTGTAGTGGGCCTTGCACCTCATATCTCTGCGGGCATGGTCGGCAGGATAATCGGATTCTCGAACATCCAGGCATGTTTTGCCCATCCTCTTTATCATGCGGCACTGAGAAGGGATTGTGATGGTGATGAGAATTGTGTTCTCCTGGTGATGGATGCTTTCCTGAATTTCTCAAGACAGTATCTGCCTGACAAGAGGGGAAGCAGGACCATGGATTCCCCACTAGTATTGACATCCAGGCTTACACCTTCGGAAGTGGATGATATGGCACATGGTGTTGATGTGCCGTGGAGGTATCCTTTAGAACTTTAT